>JAAYTC010000248.1 GCA_012518155.1 Bacteroidales bacterium
ATATATACCAAACATTTACATAGTTTTTTTATAGAGGATATGAACAACATCGTAACACAGCGGCAAAACGGCCGACTATTGTCGCTCGACATCCTACGCGGGATCACCATCGCGGGCATGATTATGGTGAATAACCCCGGTTCGTGGAGCCATGTTTACGCCCCACTCAAACACGCGCAGTGGCACGGGCTTACGCCGACAGACCTAGTTTTCCCTTTCTTTATGTTTATCATGGGAGTCTCCACCTTCATGTCGCTCCGAAAGTTCAATTTTGAACCTTCGAAAGAGGCGGTATGGAAAATCGTGCGGCGCACGGTATTGATTTTCGTGATCGGGCTTGCACTCGGGTGGTTTGGTCAGCTCACGGGTGGCTTGGCACGGGGGGAGTCGCTCCTCGAAGCCGCCACACACTTTGATACGCTCCGCATCTTGGGAGTGCTTCAACGGTTAGGGTTGGCATATGGCTTTGCCGCGCTTATCGCGGTCCTATTTAAGTACAGGTACCTGCCATGGATTATAGGCTTGTTGTTGGTGGGTTATCATTTGCTTTTGGTGTTCGGAAATGGATTCGAGTTATCGGAGCAGAACATTATCGCGGTTGTTGATAAGGCACTATGGGGTACAGACCACATGTACAAAGATTGGACACCCGCGGGAGAACGCGTTGCCTTCGACCCGGAGGGACTGCTCAGTACCCTCCCCTCCATCGCGCATGTTTTAATTGGCTTCATGTTCGGGAGACTAATTATCGACAACCGGGATAATCACACGCGGGTCGAAAAATTGATGATCTGGGGGACAATACTTGCTTTCGCGGGCCTCCTCCTGCAATATGGCTGCCCCATCAATAAGAAAATTTGGAGTTCCACTTTCGTGCTTACCACTACCGGTTTCGCGGCGCAGCTGTTAGGGTTGCTTATTTGGATCATCGATATTCATCAGAAAGAGAGATGGAGCCGGTTTTTTCACGCGTTTGGCGTGAACCCGCTTATCGTGTACGTTTTCGCGGGAGTGCTCGCGAACCTGGTGTCGAACATCCGGTTTGGTTGGCAGGGAGAGATCATATCCATCAAGGGGTTCATGTACGAGGTCTTACTTCGTTCCTGGGCAGGCGATTATTTCGGTTCACTGTTGTACGCTCTCCTATTCGTCGCGATCTGTTGGTTGTTCGGGTACATTTTATATAAACGAAACATTTATATTAAAATTTGATACATATAAAGAAAAAAACCATATTGATTGCTGATAGCGGGGCAACGAAAGCGGACTGGTGTTTGGTTCAAGGAAAACAGATCGTGCGCCGCTTCTCAGGCAAAGGTATCAGTCCCATTTTCCAATCGAAGGAGGAGATGGAGTATGAAATCCGGGACAACGTGCTTCCTCAACTTGTTGCTACGACTATCAATGCCGTTTACTTTTATGGCGCTGGATGCATTCCCGACAAGATACCCCTCGTCACCGGGATACTCTCGGCTGCATTCCCTGCCGCGAAAATTCAGGTGAACAGCGACCTCACCGGGGTAGCACACGCGCTCTGTGGCCGTGAGGCGGGTATCGCCTGCATATTGGGTACCGGGAGCAACTCCTGCGAGTGGGACGGCACAAAGCCAACTCATCAAATCCCCTCCCTCGGGTTTATTCTTGGGGACGAAGGAAGCGGGGCCGCGCTGGGTAAACATCTACTAAACAAGGCACTGAAGCATCAGCTCACGGGAGGACTCAAAGAGGCACTTTTCGAGGAGTATAACCTCACCGTTGCAGTGATAATCGATCGGGTTTACCGGCAACCATTCCCCAGCCGCTTCCTGGCAAGTTTGTCCCCTTTCATCTTCAAGCATCGAAACGACCCGTCGATACGCGGGTTGTTGCACCAATGCTTTGACGATTTTTTTGAGAAGAACGTGATGCATTATAATTATCAAGAGAATAAAGTGCATATCGTGGGATCTATTGGCTGGTATTACGCTGACGTGCTAAAAGAGGTCGCGGAAGAGAAAGGAATACAAGTTGGCAAAATAGCAAAATCGCCCATCGAGGGACTGATCGATTATATCGCCACTTCCCCGGGTACCGATTAATCACATTAATCATATTAGTCACATTAATCACATTAGTCACATTGGCACGACAAACATGAGTTTTACAAAAATAACGGAACAACCGTCACATTATAACGATCTAGAGAAAAAATCGATCAACGAGATCCTCACCGGGATCAATCAAGAGGACCACAAAGTGGCGGCTGCCGTGAAGAGGACCCTCCCGGAGATCGAGAAATTGGTAGAAGGTATCGTGGATCGAATGCAGAGAGGGGGAAGGCTTTTTTATATAGGCGCGGGCAGTAGCGGCCGGTTGGGTGTACTGGACGCATCCGAGATTCCCCCCACGTTTGGGATGCCTGACAGCTATGTAATTGGTCTTATCGCGGGGGGCGATAGTGCCTTGCGGAATCCCGTGGAAGCGGCGGAAGACGACAGCAATAAAGGATGGGAAGAACTGACGATGCACAACATCAACCGGGATGATATAGTGGTAGGCATAGCGGCATCCGGCACCACTCCCTACGTAATGGGTGCCTTGAAGAGGGCACGGGAAAAGGGAATTCTCACGGCCGCCATCTGCTGCAACCCCCACTCGCCCGTGGCAGCCGAAGCTGAAATAAAAATCGAGCCGATCGTCGGCCCCGAATATGTCACGGGCAGCACTCGGATGAAAGCAGGCACGGCACAAAAAATTATTCTTAACATGATCACGACGAGTACCATGATCAAATTAGGAAGAGTAAAAGGTAATCGCATGGTCAACATGCAGCTTACCAATCAAAAACTGGTAGAGAGAGGTACACGCATGATCATGGAAGAGCTCGGGCTGCCGTTTGAACAGTCGAAAAACCTGCTGCTTCTCCACGGCTCGGTGAAAGGTGCCTTAGAAAGAATGAAAAAATAATACAATATGGCGATAATAGTACATACCGATGATCCCGACCTGCTTCTGGAGAAAATATACGAAGCAATTGACAACAAAAAAGGGGGGAAATGGACCTGCACCCCTGACGGCCGATTCACCTATGGAACGCTCTTATGGAAGAACGAGGCCTTTTTTCGGCCACAGATATGGGTGGAAGAGAAACAATTGCGTTTTGGTTTGATAAAACGTAAAGACAGGAAACATATCAGTTCGAAGCTTTACGCGACATTCCACACGAAAATGATCGAACTTCTTTTGGCGCAATTCGACCGGGACTTTCGACGAGTCTCCGCGACGGCTGGCCGAGCAGAACCGGATAGCTTCTAGCTTATACGAGGGGAAGAAATTTAGCACGAATGGAAGAAATTTACCCCACTTTCTGAAAAAACTTACTGCATCGCTAGCGAATTGTCAAAATAACATCTATTTTGATTAAAATATCAGAAGTAACTCCCTTTTTTACCTTGTTTATTTGTTTACTAATAGAGTTAGAGATATAATTTCAAAATAGCGTTGCGATGAATAAAAGGTTATACTTCACGGTTAGCATACTACTGGCCTCCGTTATATCGATCACGGCACAGGTTAATGCTCCCACCGCTTACCCCGATCGAGTAATTTTGAATCTTACCGAGGATCCTTCAACCTCGGTGGCGGTTACCTGGCGTACCGACATCTCCATGAACGAAGGCTTCTGTGAAATACAGTCGGTTCCATCCGGACCCGTGAAGGGAGGAGATTCAAAATCGTATAAAGCACGTACAACCTCCATGGTTTACGAGTACGAGAATGAACCGGTTATCCGGGCAAACCAACACTCGCACCTGTTTACAGGATTAACACCCGGCGAAAAGTACATCTATCGTGTTGGTAACGACGATTATTGGAGCGAATGGTTCGAATTTCAAACTCCCACGAACGAGGATGAGAAGTTCTCCTTTATTTACATGGGTGACCCACAGACCGACTTGAAATCACAATGGTCGCGCGTTGTACGAGCAGCCTATAAACACGAACCCAACAGTGGATTTATCCTGTATTGCGGTGATTTAATTAACCGGGCAGGGAGAGATACCGAATGGCACGAATGGTTTCACGCGGGATCGTTTATATACAGCACGATCCCACAGGTGATGACACCCGGCAACCATGAATACCGACGGATGGTGCTTGATCCGCATTGGAACGCCCAATTCACGCTGCCGGCGAACGGGCCTGAAGGGTTAGAAGGCAGTTGCTACGCGGTCGACTATAAAAACATGAAGCTCATATCCATTAATTCGGCGGCAGAATCGGAATTACGCCATAAAGAGGGCACCAAAATGGAAGCCCAAAAAGTATGGCTCGATTCGGTCTTAAGTGCCAATACCCAAGAGTGGGTAATCGTTACCACTCACCTACCCTTTTACTCCCCCAAAGAGAACCGGGACAATAAACATTTGCGTGAAAATTTTCAGCCGATCTTGGAAAAACATAACGTGGACCTCGTCCTCACGGGACACGACCACTCCTACGGGAGAGGCAGGGCCACTGACAACCCGGCCGGTGGACATCAAGTGATGTACGTTGTATCGGTAAGCGGCCCAAAAATGTACGAGGTGGGAGATAAGGATTGGATGGAACATTCGGGAGCCGATACGCAATTGTATCAAGTAATCAGTATAGAGGGAAAGAAATTGACCTACGAGTCCTATTCGGCAGATGGTAAACTTTTCGATCAGTTTCAGCTCGCGAAATAGAATCCCTCATTAACAATTATTACATTCTTATTAAAACGCTCCTATTAAAGAGCGCGGATCAATCATGGGCTCATGTTGATACTATTTTAACTTTTAGCGTTTGCAGCTATTTTGACCCTTTATGTTTAATAACATCGCTTTTACCCCGCTAAATATTAACAATAATGTAACCCGTCGGGTTAATTTTCCATGTATATTGAGTAATTTTTCAGTAGCAACTAACTCGCTCTTTCCTGAAATTTGCAGTAGTAGAAATGTGTATTATTAATTATATTTTCATTTAATTAATCTAGAGCAGTATGTG
>JAAYTC010000249.1 GCA_012518155.1 Bacteroidales bacterium
CTTGCAGACACGCTCCCGATGTTGCAACCCGCTGAATCGTTGGTCGCGGCACGGCTGGTCGACACGCTATTGTACGAGACCGAGATGAAGGATTACCTTCGAACACTGCTCGAGATCGACGAAGATTCAAAAATCCCCTCGGCAACGGTGGCGAACATGAAATCGGTGAAAACAAAAACCGTGAGGAAGACCGATAACACGATTGCCCTACTATACGCCCATGGGAACATCATTTCAGGAAATGGATCGGCAAACATACAAGACAAATACATGGTAAACGAAATCGAAAAGCTGAAAGATGACGACGACATAAAGGCAGTAGTCTTTCGGGTAAATTCGGGAGGCGGAAGTGCCTACGCTTCCGAGCAGATTTGGAAAGCCATTACGGAGCTAAAAGAAGAAAAACCGGTAATTGTCTCGATGGGTGATCTCGCGGCATCAGGCGGTTATTATATTGCAGCCAATGCTGATAAAATAGTGGCACAGCCCACTACCCTTACCGGTTCAATCGGTATTTTTGGTGCTTTCCCCAGCTTTGAAGGGACAACTAAAAAAATTGGGGTATACACCGACGAGGTAAAAACTAACGAGTTCTCGGATTTTGGAAATCTCACCCGCCCTTTCAACGATCGTGAAAGCGAAATGTTGCAAGCAATGGTCGAACGCGGTTACGATCTTTTCCTCACCCGATGTGCCGACGGGCGCGGCATGCCAAAAGATTCACTGGCTCGTTATGCTGAAGGACGAGTATGGACGGGTAACCAAGCGAAAGAGATAGGACTGGTTGACGAACTCGGGGGTATAGAAAAAGCGATAGAGATTGCCGCGGAAATGGCCAATCTTGGTAAAAGCTACGTGGTATTCGAGTACCCGAGGCTTCGCTCGAAATTCGATGAACTGCTAAACCCGGCCAAAGAGGAGTTAGCTGCACGCACGTTAAAAGAGTACTTGGGAGAGAGCTACGAACTATTTATGATACTTAAAAACATTAAAGAGCAGGATTATATACAAGCTCGCATCCCTTTCGATTTAAATATTCAATAATTGAGAATGTTCGTTTAAAAATGGAGAAGCCTTCCGTTGAAATACGCCGGTCGTTACTGCCATTGTCTTGGTTGTACGGGATGGGTGTGAACATGCGGAACTGGTTATTTAACCGAAACATCCTTAAGCAAAAGAAATTCGACATCCCAGTTATCTGCGTGGGGAACATCACCGTGGGCGGTACCGGGAAAACACCGCACGTGGAGTACCTGATCCGACTACTTTCGGAGCAGTACAAGGTGGCGGTACTCAGCCGGGGATACAAGCGAAAAAGCAGAGGATTTCGGGTAGTGGAGACTAACTCAACCGTACGCGACGCGGGGGATGAGCCACTCCAAATTAAACAGAAATTCCCCGACACGCTGGTGGTGGTGGAAAAGAACCGAGTAAAAGGAATTGAAAGAATACTTTCGTTCAAGAAAGAAGATCGTCCCGATGTAATCCTCCTCGACGATGGATTTCAACACCGACACGTGCAGCCCTCGTTGTCGATTTTACTAGTGGATAGCAACCGTCCGGTGTTCGAGGATAGACTCCTGCCGGCAGGCTCACTGCGTGAACCCCTGATCGGGAAAAGCAGGGCCTCAATGGTGGTGGTCACCAAGTGCAACCCTGATATGCAGCCCATTGATTTCAGGATTTACACCAACGGGCTTGACCTCTATCCTTTCCAAAAACTTTATTTCACGTCGCTCGACTACGATACCATACAGCCTGTATTCCCTCAATCGGAAGAAAAAGAGTTGCAATTGGACGACCTTCGAAAAAAGCATCTTTTCTTGGTCACCGGCATTGCCTCTCCCGGGCCGCTGGTTGCTAAACTTGAACATAAAACGTACAATTTATACACCAAGTTTTTCCCCGACCACCATGCTTTCACGAAGGAGGATATACGCTCCATAAAAGAGATGGTAGAAGCGGTGGACGACAACAATAAAATAATCCTCACCACGGAAAAAGACGCGGTTCGATTCAGGGCACTCTCTTTCCTGGACGAAGAGCTGAAGCAGATGCTATACTACATCCCGGTACGCATCTCATTTGTAGAAGAGAAAGAACAAAAATCATTCAATTATAAAATTCGAGAACATGTTAAAAACTATCAAGCAAACCGCCGACTACCTGGCCAATAGAATCAGTGAAGTGCCCAATACCGCCATAATCCTAGGTACAGGATTGGGTGAACTGGCCCGTGAAATTGAAGGCAGGGAAGAGATACCTTACACCGAAATTCCTAACTTTCCGGTCTCGACCGTGGAAGGGCATAGTGGTAAATTGATCATCGGCACCCTCGGGGGCAAGCGCGTGCTTGCCATGCAAGGCCGATTCCATTACTACGAAGGCTACAATATGAAAGAGGTTACTTTTCCTATCCGCGTATTCAAGGCATTGGGCATCGAATATCTCTTCGTATCGAATGCCGCGGGAGGGATGAACTCTTCATTTGATGTCGGCGATATCATGCTTATCGAAGACCATATTAACTTGTTCCCGGAACACCCGCTGCACGGAAAAAACTACAACGAGTTAGGCACTCGCTTTCCGGATATGAGCGAGGCATACAATAGGAAGCTGCGACTTCTGGCCATGGAGATCGCGAAAGAGAAGGATATCAAGTTACAACACGGGGTTTACATCGGGCTACAAGGGCCCACGTTTGAGACACCGGCTGAATATAACTTCCTTCGCATTATCGGGGGCGACGCGGTGGGCATGTCTACCGTACCCGAAGTAATCGTGGCCAACCACGCGGGGATGAAGGTACTCGCCTTCTCGATTATCACCGATCTGGGCGTGATAGGAAAAATCGTGGAGGTATCGCACGAAGAAGTACAGGAAGCTGCCAAGATCGCCCAACCCAAGATGGCGGAGATCATGCGCACGATTATTCAGCGAATTTAACTCTTTCTTTTAACTTACAAAAGGGTTTCTCTACATGCTCGAAGGAAACAGGGGCAGGTTAGACAACCCTTTTTATTTTGATCATTTTATGAAAAGAACCGAAATAGCAACGCTCGGTGAATTTGGCCTGATAGACCATCTCACGAGTGATATTCAACTTATTCAAGAGAGCTCCCTCAAAGGGGTCGGTGATGATGCAGCCATTCTTGATCATGGTGCTGAGCGGACGTTGGTCACCACCGACCTATTGCTCGAAGGTATCCATTTCGACTTGGTGTACACGCCTTTGAAACACCTTGGCTATAAAGCAGCTGTGGTAAACTTCTCCGACATTTACGCGATGAACGGTATCCCGCGGCAAATAACAGTTTCATTAGGTATCTCGAAACGCTTTTCGGTAGAGGATCTTGAGGATTTTTACGGGGGTATAAAACTTGCCTGCGAAATATACGGTGTAGATATCGTGGGGGGTGACACCACTTCGTCGCTCACCGGTTTTACCATCAGTGTCACCTGTCTCGGCAGTATTAAAGAAGAAGATATCGTTTACCGAAACGGGGCAAAAGACACCGATTTGATCTACGTTTCGGGTGATTTAGGAGCCTCCTACATGGGCCTTCAGCTATTGGAACGAGAAAAAACAGTATTTGACGGCAGCAAAGATTTCCAGCCCGACTTCGCCGGTAAGGAGTACTTGTTGGAGCGCCAGTTAAAACCTGAGGCAAGGAAAGACATCGTGGCACTATTGAAGGAACACGAGATTGTTCCCACCTCGATGATCGATATCTCCGACGGTTTATCGTCTGATCTGCTCCATATCTGTAAACAGAGCAATGTAGGGTGCCAACTTTTTGAAGAACGGATTCCCATTGATTATCAGACTGCCGTGGCGGCCGAGATGTTTCACATGAACGTGACCACCGTTGCGCTCAACGGCGGCGAGGACTACGAGCTGCTTTTCACCGTTCCCCTGCACAAGCACGATGCCATGGAGTCGGTGACCGGCGTGCGCTTGGTTGGACATATCACCAAGCCGGAGGTGGGTTCTTATCTTGTCACTCGTGACGGACAGGAGATGCCGCTTCGTGCACAGGGATGGAATCCCATCGCCACGGAATAACAATGGCTTCATAAGATATGTCGTGCCCGTGGAGCCGTTTTCCTCTAATAGGGCCAATGCAAAGAACAAATTTTCTTCTTTTTCTTTTACAAATTTTGCAAATACCGAAAATGCGTTTATCTTTGCACTCGCAATTCGCACGATGTTGGTGCCATAGCTCAGTTGGTAGAGCAAAGGACTGAAAATCCTTGTGTCCCCGGTTCGATTCCTGGTGGCACCACATAAAAGAATCGAATAAAACGCTTGAATACAACTTTTCAGGCGTTTTTTCTTTAATATAGGCCTAATGCTACATATCTTCTAACGACAAACAAACGGCTTCAATCTGATACTTAGGTAGCAATTTATTCTTAAGATGTTCTATCTTTACAGCCAATAACTCAGGTTTGAAGTTTTTCTTTTGTCGTTTCACTTCGGCTACTACCGCTTGATTTTTCTCTAATTTCAGAGCGACAATATCAATTTCGTTCTGGTTGCCTTTAGGTTCCCACCATGAACCTATAGCACCGTATTGAAAACTTTCGGCAAATTGCTGTTTGAAATACCTTTCCAACATAATGCCCGAATAAGTTGGATAACCGGATTTAATGATACCCTGTAAACCGACAAAATTCTTTATCTCTATCAGCGAGCGATTACGGTCGAAATAATTAAACCAAAAGCGGATAAAATTATCTTGTATTTCATATCGAACGGCTTGACTTCCTTCTTTTGCCAATATCGGACGCTGGCGGACTATAATATTGTAATCTTCAATTAATCGTTTGATCTGACCGCCTATACTTTTGCCTCCTAAAGCCGCCTCTATTTCGGGTTGTGTATTAATACCGCCCGAAATAGCACTTAGGATAGAAAAATAGGTAGCATAGTTTTTCCCGAACTCTTCTATCAACAAGTTCTTTCCTTCATCTGTAAAAGGAGAGTTATCCCGAACCATGAATGAAATCATTTCGTCTATGGCCAAAGGAGTATTATCACAGAACAACTCAACATATTTGGGAACTCCACCTGTAAATGTATAGAGAGCAAGTAAATCATCATTGGCGTAATCGGGATTGTAGTCGCTCATAATTTCTTTCAGTGTAGTCAAATCGAAAGCTGAAAGTTTAATGATATTATCTGCTCTGCCAAATAAAGGTTCTTTCTTATTTTGAAATATTTTCTGCATCAACGAATAAACAGAACCCGACACAATCAGATTCATTTTTGACTTCTTACGATAGCTATCCCAAATGTTTTGCATATCGCTATATACCGATTCGTTGATGTTGTAAAATTCTTGGAACTCGTCAATAACAAGGTTAAATGGTTTGCGCGAAGCCAACTCCATTAGATATTGGAACAGCGAACGGAAAGTACGTATTTCAGAGGGAACAAATGTATCGAGCGACTGGCTTATAATCGGAATAAACTCCGAACAAAGTGTTGCTTCCCCTTTACGTCCAACAAACAAATAAACAGTTGGTAAATCTTCAACCGACTTCATGATCAGGCTCGTTTTCCCGATTCTCCTTCTTCCTGTTACCACAGTAAGACGAGAATGATCATTGAACGATAAATTTTGTATTCGTTTCAGTTCTGCTAACTCACTTGTTCTATTATAAAACCTCATACCCCTGCTTAATTACCGCCGTAACAGTTACAGCCGTTACAAAGATATATAAAAGTTTGGATTTACAAATTAATATGGTAATACTGCTTTAGAAATCATTACCAGGAGCTTCCTGTTTGTCTATTACTGTTAGGCTACTATTGTTCGTCTATTATTGTCAGGATCACGTTGCCTGTTTTTTGCCCTGTTTCAACGTACCTGTACGCTTCCACTATTTGCTCCAACTTATATTCTCGATCGATCACGGGCATAAACGTCCCTTCTTCCACTCGTTGTTTCAGAAAAAGGACGTCTTCTTTTCTCGTTTTTGGAATCGGGAAAATCACTCTCTTTTTACCAAACAGCGGGGTGACGAGGGCTAAAAAAATGTTCTCACCATTCTTCCCCAATTCTGTGGAAACATAGATGCCGCTCTCGGTCAGCAATGGTTTGCACTCTTTAAAGGAGCTCTTCCCGACGGCATCAAAAATAAAATGAAATTTCTCATTTGTTTTCGTGAAATCCTCTGTCTGGTAATCAATGACCCTGTCGGCACCTAGGTTTTTCACCAATGCGACATTTTTTGTATTGCAAACGGCCGTCACCACTACCCCTAAATATTTCAGGAGTTGGACCGCGGCCGAACCTATCGCCCCCGTGGCTCCGTACACCATCGCGTGCTGTCCCTTTTTAATTTTTGAAGCCCGGATATTATTCAACGCGTAATGGGCACCCTCTGAAATAGCAGCCGCTTGAGCAAACGTAGCGTTACCGGGCATCACGGCGATGGCCCAGCTCTCGGGAATGGTTAAAAACTCCGCGTGTCCTCCAAAAGTTGCATCGTTGAACCCGAAAACCCTGTCCCCAACTTTAAAATCCGTAACTCCTTCCCCGGTCGCTTCTACAACGCCCGCGAACTCACACCCCAAGGTTTGGTGCTTAGGCCTAAATAGGCCGCTCCACATTCGGGAAACAAAATACTCGGCGCTTCGGAAACCCGAGTCCGTCCGGTTTACCGTAGAAGCATGCACTTTCACCAGCACCTCGTTGCTTTTCGGTGCCGGCTTGGGCACCTCCATCACTTTCGCCACTTCCGGTGGCCCGTATATTGTATGTACAATCGCTCTCATTATGACTGCTTATTACTTCATTACCACTCGGGAAGCCACCTAGTTCACCGTCCTGGCTAATTTTAGCAGTTCGTTCGTTGTCTTCCAATTACGGGTGGTCGCTTTCACTTTTAACTTGGATTCCAAAAAGTTATTATTGAGTTTGGTTTTCCCGTACCCGTTCGGGCAATACAGGTAAACGGCATTAGAGGTGAACTCGAACTCTTCATCCACGTGTTTCTTCGCCTTAATACTCTCTTCATCAATACTCAACGGGGTATCCGCTAAAAATGTAACATGTAAAAACGCGTTGTCTTTAAGCGGATCTTTTGCAAACGGGTTCCCTTCAATAATTGTTTCCAACGATTTTGAATTGAATACAATCACGGAAACATCAAAACCGAATTCGGATTCAATACCTGACGAGATTATTTTCTCGAGTTCCTTCGGGTCTTCTTTCTTGGACGAGAAAACCACGTTCCCACTTTGAACGTATGTCTGTATGTTCTCAAGGTTCAGGCTTTCGAACATTTTTTTCAGGGCGGCCATTTTGATTAATTTCTGTCCGCTCACGTTTATCCCTCTTATAATTGAGATATATGTTATCATTGGTTGTTGTTTTTATATGTCCCACGATCAGTTGCCCTGCCTGATGTTTATCTACTTTTCTTACATCTAACTCACGTTAAGAAGTTATTGTTCACTATAACCAATAAAACAGGATACCCGATTATTAAACAGTAAGAAGAGAAAAGGTAAAACCAGGTTTAGGGTTGTATACCTAGCTCGACAAAGCGGGCAGCAGCATTCAGGAAATGTGCGGTGATCCAGAAAACGGTCCATCCTTCGGAGTAACCACCCCTCAATAAATGAACGTTGCTCATATCGCCCCGTTGGGCAAAGTTGGTCTGCTGCAATTGCTCCCCTTGTGAACCATACATGTCGGTCAACTGGAAACAGGAGCGATACATTACCCGTGCCAGCTTTTGCAAACGATCATCATTTAAGTAAGTCCCCATTTTATATACTTCGGGGGCAAACAAAACACCGTACACGTCGATGTGCTGGTTCTGAGGAGAAACCACTGTCCAACCGGTCGACTTAAAGTTAAAGTCCGCCAATCTTCCCGCGGGCAGTGCAATATCCCATACCACCACGTAGCTTAAACAGACGTCCATAGCATGTTTAGCCCAATCCAAATGCCTCTCATCACCGAAACGTTCATACAACTCCAAGAAGCCCTGAAAAGCGGCCCACGCACCCTCTTTATCCTCGCAAGTGGCATCCAGGGTTCCTCCCCAATAACATCCATCCATCGTGAGGTGACGCTGGGCATAAGTAGCAGCTATCTTTTCGGCTACCTGCCTGTATTCATCATTATCGAAAAGCACCGACGCGATCGCCAAAGGTGCCATGTAAAACCCCTCTGCTGTTGAGTGCGGATTCCAAGAAGCATCCAACACCCGTCGCGTTTGTCCCTCGCATGCCGCTTGTAGAAATTGTTCCCACTGATCGGTGTTGTACCAGTTGTTATTTCTTGCCGTTTCAATTGCCTTGGCGAAGTTATACATTGCTTGTCCACAAGAGACGTGATCCCCGCCGTAGAAACCACTCCCATTAAAACCCACGGGAAACATCCCGTTACTTGGGTCGACAGGAAAGGTGGTCAAGAAATCCAGTGATCGTTGTACTTTATCCGGAATATTCTCATCGTCCAACTGACCGGAGAGCACCTGCAACGCGTACCCGGGAGAGTCCGCTTGTCCGCACCACCCCATTACCAGATCTTGCCTATCCCGCAAGTCGTACATGCCAAACCCCACCGCTTCCGAGTCATGTTCCACCCATCGGTTGCGAGCGAAATGATACTTGCTTTCAACGATGGTGTTAAATTCGGGAAAACGCTCGGCATCATAGGGTGAATGCAAATCCATTGAGGTGTAGACCGGTTGTTGGAAGCCGGTCCCTTCTCGTTCAATTGGGTATAGCTCGATGTAAAATTCCTTCTCGATGATTCTTCCCGGCTCCATGCTCAGGTACGTGTCCGTGTACTCTATGGGAGTTCGTTGCAAAGCCTTGGCCACGCTCTTTTTTTTATTATAACCGATGGGACCCGAGTAAAGGACAAAGTCGCTATACCCCTCGCCCGCTTCTACTCCTGCCGACCACCATTGATCCGAAAGCACGGCTCCCCGCACGGGACTCGGCGTGAAGTGCAACGAAGCGGCGTATTTATCTTGAGGGCTTTCCAACATCACGAAAGGCATCGGGTAGCGGTGATCTTCAAAGATGGCAAACTCACCCGCCACTCCCGTGTAGACGGGAATGATATCGGGATTCACCTTCGCACCGTTCTTGTTCCCGTAGTAGAGAATCCCGGGCATGAAAAGCGACATCCCATCGCCTTTCACGCGTAGCCGAACGGAGAGGGTTACGGGTGAAAGTGTTTCACTCCCCTTCCACTCGAAACGGCGGACGCCCTTCACCAATCCCGGCTTAATCTCTCGGTACGCGTCCCTCACGAACATCCTCCCTTCAGGGAGCACGACTTCCCCTTCCAGAATCGTCCAGTCGAGATGCTGCTTTACCACCGTGGGGTAAGCATGGTTCCAGTCCGCCATCCAGTCGTTTTCCCAGCCCGTGGCAATGGACCATAGCCCCTCATCCGGAACCGTGATGATCGTTTCCTCACCCAACACGAAAAGTGGGCTGTTCCCGTCCATTTTCAGTTGTCCCTGCCCAGGGCAGTATCCCATAAAACAGATCACAACCACCACACATAACCTTCTCATCTTCAACCCTCCTATCTTGTTGTAATATTTATATTCTTCCCGGCTATTCGGTCAATCACCATCGCGATTGCACCATCACCCGTTACGTTGCATGCCGTCCCGAAACTATCTACCGCGATATAAAGCGTGATCATCAATCCCAGCATCGGTTCCGTGAAACCCAGCATTGCTTGGATTACCCCGATAGCTGCCATGATTGCACCCCCCGGAACACCCGGAGCAGCCACCATAATCACTCCCAGCATGAAGATAAAGCCGACGATAACACTAAAGTCGATCGGGAACTCGAAGAAATACATGATAGCCAACGCGAAGCCGGTAATTTTCATCATGCTCCCCGCCAAGTGAATGGTCGCGCAAAGCGGAATCACGAACGATGCGATGTTGGGATTTATCCTATTGTTGATCGCGCATTGCAACGTAACCGGAATGGTAGCCGCGGAAGAAGCAGTTCCCAGTGCCGTGAGATAAGCCGGCAGCATTGTCTTCAGGGCCTTAAACGGGTTGCGATTTGCAATAAGCCCGGCCGTTATGTATTGAATGAGCAACAACAAGATGTGCAGCACAAAGATCACCGCGATCACTTTAATGAAAAGAACAATCACCGTGTAGACTTGTCCCAAGGCAGATATGGAAAGAAACATCCCGAAAATATAGATCGGCAGCAAGGGAATGATTATCGCTCGAATAATTAAAGTGATGACCTCTCTGAAATCGATGAATACTCGTTGCAAGGCATCTCCCTTTGTTATTGACGCTCCCAACCCCAAGCAAAACGAGAGAATAAGTGCCGCCATCACATCCATTACGGGAGGCATCTGGATGCTAAAATAGGCTTTTATGCCCCCCTCCCCAATGCCCTGCACCATACCAGCCTCCATTCCGCCGGTAATGATCCGAGGGAAAATGGATTGGCAAGAAAAATAGGTGAAGAAACCCGAAAAAAGCGAAGAGAAATAAGCAATGAGCAAAGTAATTACCAACAGCTTGCCGGCACCTCTGCCTAGCTCACCAATAGCCGGGGTTACCAGCCCTAGGATGATCAAGGGAACAATGAACGACAAGAAATTCCCGAACAGGTCATTAAAAGTAGCAAATATCCGTGTAAACCAGACGGGTACAAACTGCCCAAGCAAGATTCCAAGGACGATGGCAATCACCACACGCCCCAGCAAAGGTATTCTAATTGATCTCATTATCAAATTCAGTATTATGCACGGAAATTATCAACCACGAAGATAAACAAAGTTCAAACAAAACCATGTGATTGCTGTTCTATGTCTATAACGTTTATTCTAAAAAAATCAAAATAATACGATCAACATGTATACCTACAAGCAATTTGGCAATTCATTTGTCGTGAGTATTAACAACCACGCCGAGGTTGGACAAGCGGTCGCCGCGTTCGCGAAGGAGCACGGGATTAAAGCAGGAACGGTGCAAGGTATCGGTGCTGTAAAGGAAGCCGTGTTGCGCTTCTTTGATCCCGCTACCAAAGAATACGTGGACAAAACGTTCGCCGAGCAGATGGAGATCAGCAACCTCACGGGCAATATTTCCCAAAAAGATGGAGAACCCTACATTCATCTGCACATCACGTTGGGACGTTCCGATTATTCCACTATCTCCGGACACCTGCTATCAGCCGTTATACATGGAGCCGGAGAACTATCCATTGAAAAATTCGAAGGAGAGACCGGTCGTTATTTCGACGAAGAGACAGGGCTGAACCTGTATAAATTCTAATACACTACCATACACTACTTCTTACTCGAAAAAATATAAATACCTGAACGATTCGAAGACATTTAAAGAGACCTATGGGATGACACCTAATGAGTTGCGCCGGATTTTCATCGCGCAGAGAGCCCAGCGTTGAAGCAAGGCACTCTGTCCATCCGGCCTCTTACCTCCTGTTGGTAAAAGAAATATAGGACATTTTCTCTGCCTTTAAAGTCATAACCGAATGAGTTATTAAGACGAATTTTGTGTAAAATGAAATTCAGATAAATCAAAGGTTATGCGTGTAGTACAACAAAACAAGAATAAACAGCGACAGAATACAATAAATTTCGAGAGCAAGGAACCGGGAGTGCGACAATGAGGGTAGCCGTCGTATTGCATATTATCAGCTTATTGGAAATAAAAAGCAGCACGAGAAGGGTCCTGTTGTTTGAAGTGGATGGAGATTTGATAACTGCCTTAGACGAGGATATTGTCTCGATAGCCGATATGAATTGGCTTAGCCTCTGGTTACTCGGGAAGAGAGTCGATAAGCTTTATTGCGATGGATTGACAAAATCCGGGAAAAGGTATTTGGAAAATGCCGGGATCACAGTTCACTCTCTGAAGCATATAAAGGAGCATCCAGTTTTAGAAGCGTTGTTGCTGAAGGATTAAAGTAGATAGCAACGACCAATCCGGGTGAAACAATAAAGGGGGAAGACAAAAGGATCTTCAAAAGACTGCCCTTTGAACACCTCCGACGTACTCTTTAGCACGAAGTTCTTTATCGAGAAGGAATCGGCCAGATCCGTTAACCTCTCCCTGTGACTACTAATCGCTGCGGATGATAGCATCTTATATTCTTTGCCTGTTAATTATCGATCATACCGACAAAGATATAATTATTCCTCTACAAATAACAAAACAGGAACCCGACCAATGCCTTGCCCCTCTAGATTACACGAAGGTGCGCCCTTAACGATCGCGCTCATCATTGAGAATCTGCATAAACTCTTCGCCCGTGATCGTCTCTTTCTCGAGAAGGAATCCGGTGGTCTCGTGCATCTTGTCCAGATTATCCCGAATGATCTGTCGCGCTTTATCGTGCGCCTCGTTGATGATGCGGTGTACCTCTTTATCGATATCGGCCGCCGTCTCATCGGAGCAAGCCAGGGAAGTATCCCCACCCAGGTACGCGTTGTTCACCGTCTCCAGTGCCATCATCCCGTACTTATCGCTCATCCCGTAACGAGTGACCATGGCTCGTGCCATCTTAGTAGCCCGCTCGATGTCGTTCGATGCGCCGGTGGTAACCGTGTTGCAAATGATCTCTTCGGCTGCTCTGCCCCCGGTGAGCGTGGTGATCCGGTTAAAGATATCATCGCGACTCATCAAGTACTGCTCTCCCGAGTCGATCTGCATCGTGTACCCGAGCGCCCCCGAGGTACGCGGGATGATCGTGATCTTGTGAACGGGTGCCGAATGGGTCTGCTTCGCGGCTACCATCGCGTGCCCAATCTCGTGGTAGGCGATGATCTTTTTCTCTTCTTCCGAGATGACCATTCCCTTTTTCTGCGCCCCGGCAATGACCACCTCCACCGACTCTTCGAGGTCGTGTGTAGTCACCTTATCCCGTCCCAAGCGCACCGCCCTCAGTGCCGCTTCGTTCACGATGTTCGCCAGCTGCGCCCCCGAGGACCCGGCGGTGGCACGTGCCACGAGGTCGATATCGATCTCCTCGTGCTGCACTTTTTGCAAGTGCACGCTCAATATCGCCTTTCGTCCCTGCAGGTCGGGCAACTCCATCTGTATACGTCGGTCAAACCGCCCCGGGCGAAGCAACGCGTTATCAAGGCTCTCGGGACGGTTGGTTGCCGCGAGTATTACTACCCCTTTTCGTCCATCAAAACCATCCATTTCGGTCAGCAGCTGGTTCAAGGTCTGTTCCCGCTCGTCGTTGCTGCTCATACTGTCCCGTTTCTTGCCGATGGCATCGATCTCGTCAATAAAAATAATGCAAGGTGCTTTCTCGGTTGCCTGCTTAAACAGATCCCGCACCTTAGCGGCCCCCATTCCGACGAACATTTGCACGAACTCCGACCCCGAGATGGAGAAGAAAGGCACCTTCGCCTCGCCAGCCACAGCACGCGCGATCAATGTCTTTCCCGTTCCCGGAGGCCCCACCAACAGTGCCCCCTTGGGCAAGCTGGCCCCCACCTTGGTATACTTATCTGGATGATGCAAGAAGTCCACGATCTCGTTCAGTGCCTCCTTCGCCTCGTCCTGCCCCGCCACGTCGGCGAAGGTGGTGTCAATATCCGAGTCGGCATAAATCTTGGCCCCGCTTTTCCCGAACGACATCACGTTGCCCCCGCCGCCCAGTCGACCCTGGATCGACTTCGACATCTGCCTCCAGATCAAGTAAAAGATCACCCCAGGCAGCACCCACAACAACAAGAAGTTGATAATGGGCGAACTCTCGCGAGGAATGGTTTTGGTAAAGATGATGCCCCCCGATTCGTTGGGGCTTTCCGCGTTTAGTAGCCGATCCACCAACTCCGGGTCGTTCACGATTCCCGTTTGGTACACCTCGTCTTCGCCCTCGTCATTCAGTGCCGAAAAGAAAACGCGGTTCTCCTCCATTCTTACCTGCTTCACTTTTCCCTCTTCCACCTTATCGATAAATGTCCCGTAATCGGTATCGATGATCCGTTGCTCCGCCAGACGAGGCATTACCAGCCCGTTGAGAAGCAATAGCAAGATGATCCCGAAGATGATCCCCGAGTAAGGGTTTTGTCTTGGTTTCTCGTTACTGTTTTTTTGCTCCACGCTCATATTTCAATTGTTTTAAGATTCTAAAAAGTTCAAACACAAAGTTGTGAAGAAAAAACCGTTTCAGTGTGACTTTTTTAGCATCGAAAATGTCCGATATTTCTTTTTCATAGATGAATAGGAAAATCTACCGGTACACGCGTAGAACAAAATCGCGAATCTCCCTGTTATTTCTGGTAACGGTCATACTCGACATCGCACGGGACATCTGTTTTGTGCCACCACTATCTTTAACTTGTATATGTTATACCCCATAAAAATAAAAAGAATGAGCTATAGAAAAGTGAATCAGTTGATTCTTAGCATCGCATTTCTCTCGGCCGCGTTTACCGCCCGAGCGCAACAACAGCCCGTGCCCTTGGACAAAAACCTCACCTCGGTCTCCTACCCTCACGAGGTGTACTTTCACGAATTCATCTCCCAGACCCAGCCCATGAAGATGGCTTACATGGATGCGCGGCCCGACAACCCCAACGGCAAGAGCGTGCTGTTGTTACATGGCAAGAATTTCAACGGTGCTTACTGGGAAACCACCATCGCCGCGCTCGTGAAAGAGGGCTATCGTGTAATCGTGCCCGACCAAGTGGGATTCGGGAAATCCACCAAACCCGGGAGCTACCAGTACAGTTTTCACCAGCTGGCAGCCAACACCAAGACGTTGCTTGATAAACTGGAAGTGAAAAGAGCAACCGTGGTAGGGCACTCCATGGGAGGGATGTTGGCCACGCGCTTTGCCTTGATGTATCCCGAGGTAACGGAAAAGCTGGTACTCGAGAATCCCATCGGCTTGGAAGATTACAAAACGATGGCCTCGTACCAAACCGTGCATCAGGCCTACGAGAGTGAACTAAAAAACAGCCACGAAGGGTACAAGAAATACCAGTTGGAATTTTATTACGATAACCGTTGGAGGGCGGAGTACGACCGTTGGCTGAACCTCCTGTCCGGTTGGACGCTGCACGACGATTACCCGTTAATCGCGTGGAACGCCGCGCTCACGAGCGACATGATTTTCACGCAGCCGGTGGTGTATGA
>JAAYTC010000033.1 GCA_012518155.1 Bacteroidales bacterium
AAGCGGAAGAGCGTCTCTAACGGCTGCTTCTCCTACCTGCAGTTCTGGGAAACCGGTCCTCCTCCAGTCAAACCATGATTCCGTGGCAGCCGTCCAGCTCGCGATCCATTTCTGCCGGATAATGCTTTCTAATCCGTTGTAGGGCACCCCATCAAGATATTCTTCGAAATCGCTGCCCACTCCCCACGCATTTAATGATTGACGGATACCAGCTTCGTAATGCTCCTCGGGGGTAGTCGCTATCCAGCCTCGTAACGCCGTTTCTGCCAAGATAAAATGTACTTCGGAAGCAGACAGTAATCGCATTTGCAGTAGCTCGTGTGCGCTCTCCATATACATATCGCTTAAATGAGAACAGTGCGGGTTAAACACTCCCTGATCCAAGTCTGGTGTCATGTTATACGCTAATGCCGATGAGATGGCGGGAGGGATACCCACGTACTCGGGGTCGAAATTCACCGGCAGTCCAAATGCCGATTCATATTTGTCTACAATATCTTGCGATACTTCCCGTTGTTCGCTCCCATCCGGAAGCTCCACGATCCGGTCGATTTCTTCACCGGTGACCAGCACAAGTGGAATCTCCACTTTATTGGCCCATACACTGAGTCTCGGATCATTATTCTCTTGCATAGCCTCTACCAGCGTGGAACACATCTTTCGTCGCATATAAGCACCGCTTGGGTCCGGGTTAAATTCCATGGATGTGGGCCAAGAGACTGGGGCGGAAGTCCCGATATATCCGATGTTCGCATCATCGGTATGAATAACGATAATCGGGAACTCCCCAGGATTTGATACAATTTCTCTGATTCCATTTTCCGCTATACCCGGTTCTTTCTCCGAGAGCCGCATGTAGTACCTTAACGCGAGAGAATTAGCAAACCTTCTCCACTTGGAGGGATCTCCCCTGTACAATACATCTTGAGAAGGAATAATGCCTTCATATTCGCCCCTGTCTAACGAAAGAAGGGTATTGGCTGTTTTTAAATCTTCCAAGATACCCAAGTATATATCTCTTTGCCCGTCAAACACTGGTTTAAAATGTTCGTCGCCCTCTTCGGCTTTTAACGCTTCAGTATAGGGAGCATCACCCCACAGATCGGCAATCATGCCGAAAGCGTAGGCTTTCATCACTAAAGCCACTCCTTGATGAAACAGGTAATCACCTTCCAGGGCCTTGTTATAATACTCGTCGTTATTACGCAGAATATCGTAGTAAGCTGACCAACTATGGCTCAGGATATTCCAATCATACTCGTTATGACCACCGGTCCAACCATCAAGCTGCGTGTGCTGCATCACTCCCGCTATATCACCGACTCCGAGATCGACTACCCTTTGTCCTGTAGCCACCAAAACCGTTGGCATCAGTAGGTTTAGATCTGCTATTGTCGGGTCTACCCCGTTGGGATTTACATTCAATTTATCCAGGTCTTTGCACCCATTAACCGGCAATATAAGAACTGCTAATAGTATTATTATCCAATATTTATTTCGTATCATGCTGCTTGAATTTATCTGATTAAAAAGTAAAACCCACTTTAAAACCGATGGGAACGACCCACGGTTCCACGTTATAGCGTTCCACTCCTTGCAAGAAGCGGCCTCCCTCTGCTTGATAGGCTCTCTCTGGGTCGACCCTGAGGTCGGAATCCTTTGCCCAGAGCATGATGTTTCGGCTGTACACTGAAAGATTTAGTTCCTCAATTTTCATTTTTCGTACAAAACTAGCCGGAACTCGGTACGCGAGTGAAATTTCACGAAGTTTTATATAGTCCGCATCAAACATGTTCGTCTCCCCTATATCCCAAGGATAGCTGAGCACGTATGGGATAAAGGTAGTGCCTTCTCCCCCCAAGTTTTCCCGTTCCAATATAAAGTTCCCATTCTCATCATGATATCCCAGTACACCCGGTGCAAACGTACCGTCATAGACCGTTACACCGCTCAAGCTCTCGGGGAATCCTCCGTATTCGGGGGTGGGACCGCCTACCGGCCGCAATCGGTCGCCCAGTATCAGTTTCTCTTTGTTAGCCAGTACCCAGTCGCGCAATTCGACACTGGCACTTCCTCCCAGCTCACCGGGATGTACTAGCTCATCGAGCCACGTTTGGGTTAGCAGCGATTCCGATAGGTACCGGGCAGTTTGCGACACGTATTGTCCCCCATGCCGCCAGTCAAACGTCATGTTGAGCGTAAAATTCTTAAAGGTAAGGGAAGATTGTAGTCCCACGATAAAGTCTGGATTATAATTCCCCACCAGTGAATACTCCTCTTCGTTGGTCCACTCCACCTCTTGACCGGTCTTTAGGACGGGAAAGCCGAAATATTCCGAATTAGGATCAGTCACTCTTCTCACTCTCCGGGAGTAAAGGTTTCCTACTCTTCCATCTTGTCCCATCTCGCTATTTTTAACGTACCCTATATTCTTCATGTTCCCTTGGTTCCAGAATTCAATGAATTCCACTTCATCGGAAAGCTCCAGTATCCAAGAATCGCTCTTAGTAAAGTTAAGATCAAGATCCCATCGCCAATCCGATGTACTCAACGGGGTTACTCCCAACAGGAACTCCACCCCTTTGCTTTGAAGTAATCCTGCGTTAATTTGTATATTACTGAAACCGGAAGAAGAAGCGAGCGGCACTCCTAATATCTGGTTTCGGTTATCCACCACGTAATAGGTGCCTTCGAAACGTAATCGATTGTTAAACATTCTGAGATCAAGTCCCGCCTCGAAAGAGGTAGCTTGCTCTGGAAGCAGGTTAGGACTGAGTAATCCGCTTTGTTTTGCTAACCGGATCGCATCACCCCATTGTCCAGCATCTTGGTAGGTAGCGTATAGGCGGTAAGGAGAGGTGTCATTCCCCACTTGTGCCCATCCACTTCTCAGTTTGAACATATCCACCTTGCTGCCCATATTAGCCATCTCGCTGATCATCAAACTCAACGAGGCGGACGGGTAAAAATAGGAACGATTGCTGGCGGGCAGCGTGCTCGACCAGTCGTTTCTTGCTGTTAAATCCAGATAAATCATCGAACGCCAATCCATATTCGCCATCGAGTAAAGGCTGTTGATTCCCTTTTCGTATCGATAATTACTATAATTGAGAGCGCTTGAGCTAATATTCTGGATGGTAAATACATTGGGAACAACTAGTCCTGCTCCCGTTTTCGATGAATTGCTCATGTTTGAAGAGTGGGAATAGAGGATATTTCCACCCGCGGAAACATTCAGGGTAAAATCGCTCCAGCTCTCAGTATAGGTCGCCAGCCCATCTAAGTTTCTCTCAAGCCCATTACTTGTTACAATACCATACGCACCATTATTAGGTTCTTTCAGGTAGCCAGGAGCAATCTTTGATTCACGTGTTTCGTCTGTTTTGTTTAACGATATTCGGCCCATCAAACTGAATTTCGGTGATATCTCCCATTGAGCCATAACATTACCATAGATCCGGTAGCGATTAAAGCTGTTATTCACGTCATACGCGAGAAAATAGGGGTTTTCGTGGCTACCCGACACTCTCTTTACATCATTACTCACCCTATAATCCTCCAATAAACGTATATCTATATAGGAAGGGTGATTATAAGCCCATTGCAACGGGTTGCTACCACGGTTCGTGGCCGGCCGATTATCGGCCCAGGTGTTGGTAAAGTTTAAATCGGTGCTGACCGAGAACCCGTTATTCATCTTCGAGTTGGCGGCCAGCGTGATGCTGTTTTTCTTCAGGTCGGAATTAGGTACTAGCCCCTTGTGCAGCATATTTGAGAAGCCAAGCCGGTAATTGAGGATCGGATTGCTGTTCGCGATGGTCGCCCCATTGGTCGTAGTAAACCCGTGATCATTGATAAAATTCCGAATGTTGTCGGGGTACGACCTCAGCTCTATCGGCACAGCAACACCGTTGGCATCCAGAGGGGAGTGCCATTGCACCGCCCAGTAACCTTGATCGTTTTCCGGTCCAGCTCCCGTACCTTCTCCCGCGCTAATAGGGGGAAGGATGCCTCCTCCCATGTTCTCTGGACGATAGGAGAAGAATCCGGTCGAAAATTGATTTTGCACGTTTAAGAATCTGGCCGGTATATCAAATACCGTGTTTGAAGTCACCGTTACCTTCATTCCGTCGACCTCCGTCGCTTTTTTAGTGGTAATCAACACGACACCATTCCCGGCTCGAGAGCCGTATAGCGCGGCAGCACTCGGTCCCTTCAATACTGAAATGCTTTCGATGGTCTCAGGGTCGAGGTCGGCGATTGCGTTCCCATAGTCCACCCGGTTATCATCGCCGAACCCACCAATGTTATTTACTGTGTTCGAGAGCGGTACGCCGTCCACCACGAACAGCGGTTGGTTGTCAGTACTCAACGAGGTAGCTCCCCGGATTACCATACTCACGGATGAGCCCGCTCCTCCGGTCGAGTTAATAGTCACACCCGATACTTTTCCCGCGATTGAATTCAGGATATTCTCTTGGGCCACCCGGGTGAGTTCATCACCGGTGACCCGGCCCACCGAGTAGCCAAGTGATTTCTCTTCCCTTCGTATCCCTAACGCGGTAACCACTACTTCATCGAGTGCCTCGATTGCCTCTTCCATTACCACGTGAATCGCGTTTCGGCCTTGGATATTTACCTCCTCGGTAGTAAACCCTAAAAAAGAAAACACAAGCACTCCATTCGATGGAGCATCAATCGAGTAGCGGCCATCCGCATCGGTAACCGTACCTTGTGAGGTGCTTTTGATAACGATACTCAATCCAGGGAGTGGCGTTCCATCCGTGGCGGAAGTAACCGTGCCACTCACCTTGATTCTATCTTGCTGGGTGTTTTGTATTGAAAAAGTTGTTGACGCACGTGCCACTCCACCCGCCAAACCCACTGCAACAAGCATTAATAAGGAATAGAGTGCTATGAAACGTGCTTTATATATCTCTTTTAATTTCATGATAATATTTCTTTAAACTATGATCTGTAATCGGTTGAATTTAACGTACGGCATCGAAGCTTAAAACAAGCGCGTGTGTGTTCATCGGAGCGTGATCCGGTGATGCCGCCATGAACATGGTCAATTGCATCTTGGTATCGGTAATCCAGTTCAGGATGATCTTTCGTTGGAAATCACGAAAGCCTATAAATGAATCCCCCGAAAAATCAAGCGTACTCACCTCCTGAAAAGTTACAGCACCTCCTGCCCCGTATACCGAAGGGACAACCAAATCCTCCTCCTCCACGTAGGTAAAGGTAGCGTTCTCCTCGGGGGTATATGTAGCAATACAAAGCCCGTAAGCAGCACCATTGGCATTAATGATTCCCGCTCCCCCGTCCAATGCAAACTGAAAGACCAAGCCACCCAATACTCCTCCATCTTCCTTCACGTCGATTCGATAGCTACCATTGTTATGAAAGGTATATTCATCCTTGTAAATATCTCCCATCCCAAATTCCAAGTCGAAGATGCCTGTTGGGAGAGGCACCGGTACACCCTTGACAGGAGTAATTGCCACATCGGCATCTGCCAGGTAGTCGCCACTCGTGGAGTGCGCGGATGATAATTTCCATGTCTTTCCATTATACCCCTCCACGGTATGGTCGCCCGTCAACAACGCGTATGGAGTCAGTTCAACCGCCAGTTTGATTTCTTTTGTAATCACTTCTCCGGACGCATCTTTTGCGGTAAGGCTGGCCACGTAGTAGCCTCCTTCCTCGTAAACATGTACCGGATTCTGTTCGTTGCTATTATTTCCATCGCCAAAATCCCATTCCCAACTCACTGCACCATGGGTAAGGGCAGTAAATGCCACTTGTTTTCCCGCGACACTGTGGAAAATATCTGAAGAAAATGGAAACTCTGGCCGCTTCCCCTCATCGTCACATGCCGTGAAAAGGCCAATCAACATGCCAAACACGGCTATTCCTACATTGGTAATTATTCGTCTCATATGATTTAAGTTTCAAATTTGTTATTCAGCTATTTGCACTAAAGTACCTTATCTTCGTCCGTTACAAACACCCGAGTGCTCTTCGAGTAGATATCGCCATGCGGATCAGAATAAAGCAAATCGATATAAAATGCACGATATCCTGACTCAGGATACTCCATTGTAGCAGTTATCCGGTCGGAAAGCCCAATTTCGATGACGCTACTTTTGAACTCGTTGTCACGGAAGTCACGGTCATCAGAGTCCGCCATCCAAAGCACTGCTCCTTGGAGTTTCTCCCTTGTTGCCTCTATAATCACTTGAATTGCCTCATCGCTCTCCTTCAATTCCCAGGAACATGCGGGATAATCAACTCCCTGTAAGGTTTCTGAGAAAAAAGAGCCAAGAGCTTGAAATGCCTGTTTTCGGTCACCCAATCCATGACCCGCGTTGGGGACGTAATGTAGATAATTTTCTCCGGGGATACCATCGAGGTAATGTTTGATCACGTCAACCGGCCAGTAAGGATCATTGGTACCGTTAAATATAAGCTTAGGCATATCCAATTTATCACGATATGAATAGGGATCTACCATCGCCACCACCTTTTCCCCTTCCGGCGTGTTTACCTCCTGCGCAACGCCCAGCTCCACGTAATCCGCGATCTGTGGACTATAATCCCCCCACGCTTCGAGATGATACGCAATGCTTTCAGGCATATTTAGCATATCAATTACCATAGGAGCGATCGCTATCACTCGATCGTCACTGGCACCAGTGAGCCAAGTGGTCCATCCTCGCTTTGAGGCACCCGCTACCAAGAACCAGCCGACGTCATGATGGAGTATCTCTGTCGAAAAATCCTGAATTGCGTCCATAGCCCGGGTCACGCTTTTTACCATCGGAAAGAGCAATGGCCAAGTATAATCATTGTCGTTTAGGAAATTGTGAAACGTAAGCGAGATAATCTCATCTTCCGTGAGGTCTCCGAACAAGGGTTGATTGGGCACTTGAAAAATCATTGCCACTATCGCGTTATTTTCCAACGCTAGACTGCCGACCGCCTGTAAGGTACGATCGTCCGAATCCTTCCAGTTCGGCATCTCCTCGCTATTGCTACCTCCGTTAATAAAAAGCAATGCACCGTCATATTCAAACGTATCAGGCACGATCACTGCCAGTTGATGTCGCCAGATATAATCTCGCCATTCCTGTGAAGTAAGCAACAGGTTATAAAACGTTGCTCCTCCCATCTCCTTCGTTTCATAAAACTCCCACGAATAGGTACGGTCTCTATTGTTCAGGTAAGACTCTAACGCGGTTTCCGGTGTCGGTTCGGTACCTGACGTGCAGGAGTAAAGAATAATCAATAGACTAAAAAGGATAAATTTAATTTCAAATAAAGTGCTCATAGCTTCAGTAGATAACAATATTTTTTACTATTAATCGACACATATAACAAAATTAATATATTATAGAATATATTATTAATCTAAAATTGATCATTTTTAATGGAATATTTTCCTTTCAGTGCCTTACCGGGTCAATATATGTTACAATGATATTATATTACCAAACTTTGGAACCCTGCTTACATTGATCCTAAAAAAGAACTGCTGCTTTTTTTATTATCTTTGTAGCATTCTGTGCCTAAAGAAATAAGATATGCAAATAGAACGAATAACCCAGGTGGACCAAAGTTTGGTTCACACTTTTAAAAAATTGATGCCTCAATTAACCGGTAATGAAGATTACCCCTCACTGGAAGAGTTAGAAAAAGTGATTGAAACAGGTGACAATTCAATTTTTGTGGTAAAAGAAGAGGGCAAGATTATAGGGACCTTAACATTGGCTTTCTACCGCGTCCCCTCGGGCTTGAAAGCGTGGGTTGAGGATGTGATCGTGGACGAGAGTGCGCGAGGTAAGGGGGTTGCTACCGCTCTTATAGAGCATGCTTTACAAGTAGCACGAGAAAAAGGAGCGCTTAAGGTCGACCTCACTTCCCTCCCCCGCCGCATTGCCGCAAACCGGCTCTACCAGAAAATTGGATTCGAAAAGAGGGAATCCAATATGTACCGGTACTATTTCGATAAAAAAAATAAAAGCTAAATTTACGGCATCTTGTAAACGATGCTATTGATACTCATACCGGCACCCACGGAAGCAAGTACCACGTTATCGCCTGATCCGACCGAGTGTCCTTCCATCTCTCCTCGCGCGATAACGTCGAGTAGCGTGGGTACGGTGGCTACCGATGAGTTGCCTAGCCATGAAATGGTCATAGGCATAATGGACTCCGGCACCTCTTTGATATTATAGAGCTTGAACAATCTTTTCAATATCGCATCGTCCATTTTCCCATTTGCTTGATGAATCAGCACCTTGTGGACATCGTTAACATGTAAGTTTAGTTTATCCAATCCCGCTTTAATTGCTTTTGGAACGTGTTCCAACGCGTATTGGTACAAGCGACGCCCGTTCATTTTCAGGTAAAAATGCTTCTTTTCTGCCAATTCGGGATTGTATGAGTACCCCATTCGAAGCATGTTCACGTATTCCAGCGCGTCGCTCCGAGAATTGTGGCTAAGTATTCCCAGCGGGGTATCGCTCTCCACCACTTCCATGATGGCCGCACCGGCACCATCCGCGTAAATCATGCTATCGCGATCGTGTGGGTCCGATACACGTGAAAGCACATCCGCGCCCACCACTAAAATTTTCTTGGCATCGCCCGAACGAATGTAATAATCGGCTTGAATTACCGCCTGAATCCATCCCGGGCAACCATAGAGCACGTCGTATGCCACGGCAGACGGGTTAGCGACACCCAGTTTCTGCTTTAACCGGGCAGCCAATGTTGGCAACACGTCCACTTGGATGTTATCGGTTCGTGTTTCCCCGAAATTGTGTGCAAAAATAATATAATCCAGTTCCTCTTTATCCACGCCCGCGGCTTCGAGGGCCCGTTGTGAAGCAACGAGGGCCAAATCAGAAGTCACCTGATCATCCTCCGCGTATCGCCTCTCGGCAATCGTGGTTATCTCTTCGAACTTTTGGGTTATCTCTTCATTAGGCGTGGACAACTTCTCGCCGGTGGAATCGTAGAACTCGTAGCTGTGAAAATAGTCATTCCCGATTCTCTTAGAGGGCACGTAGCTACCCGTCCCTGTAAATACACTATACAGTTTTTTCATTCTTTATTCAATTGCATATCGACAAAACGACTTCGCTTTATCGATATTATGATTTTCCTAATTCGCTGCAAAGATACAAGTTATTCCGTTTCAAAACCATAACGAAGGATGGAATTAACGCCTCAACGTTCACTATTTGGCATCGGATACCCCGTTAATCTCTCCCGTAACAGAAGCTGTTAACGGGTTGGAGATATCCTCGTAAAGTTCCAAATCGAAATAATGAGCCGCGGCCGTCACGTGGTCGAACACGTCCGAAACAATCTCCTCGTATTGAACCCATACCGTGGTCGCCGTGAAGAAGTAAAGTTCTAAAGGAAGACCCTTCGACGTGGGTTGTAATTGGCGCACGATCAGTAAAAGTTCTTTATGAATATCGGGACGGCTGCTCAAGTAGTTTTTGATGTAACGCCTGTATAACCCCATATTGGTAAGGTTTCGCCCGTTAATTGATAGCGATTTATCAGCCTTTGTTTCTAGGTTATACGTGTTAATATCTTCACTCCGCTCACGTATGTAATCTGAAATCAAGCTTATTTTCGAAAGCCTTTCTAATTCTTCATCCCGCAGGAAACGGATGGTTGATTGCTTCACGAATACCGACCGCTTCAGTCTCCTCCCCCCCGTATCTTGCATGCCTCTCCAGTTTTGGAAGGAGTCCGACACCAGTGAGTAAGGAGGGATAGTGGTGATGGTTTTATCGAAGTTCTTCACCTTCACCGTCGTAAGTGTAATCTGCACCACGTCCCCATCCGCCCCGTACTTGGGCATCGTAATCCAGTCGCCTATCCGCACCATATCATTCGCGGATACCTGAAGGCTCGCCACGAACCCCAAGATAGAATCTTTAAAAATCAGCATCAAAATAGCCGAAGCTGCTCCCAGGCCGGCAATAATAGCCCCGGGGTTTTGTCCGGTCAAGATAGAAAACAGCACGATAAACCCGATAAAGTAAAGAACGATTTTCACCACTTGCGAGTAGCTATCCAGCGGCTTGTCCTTCAGGCTCGGTTTTTGTCGCAGGGTATCGGTAAACGCGTTAATAATGGCCATCACCAACCAGATCACGTAAAATATCAGGAAGATATCTGCCAGCTTATCCAGGAACACCATCAACTTGGGATGGTTAACATAGATGATGGGGATGGATCCCTTGACCAGGCTAAACGGGATAATCATGGCCAGGAAATGCGCGAATCTTCTTTCCGATAGATGCTTCAGGAAGGTAGTTCCCGAAAATCGGGAGGTTCGGT
>JAAYTC010000250.1 GCA_012518155.1 Bacteroidales bacterium
GAGCCCCTCTCGCTGGTAAAGTTCCTGTAAATTGCTCCGCAGCGTTTCGTCGATGGTGGGTATTTTGTCGATCCCCTTGCAAACGGCATCGATATACATCATGGAGCCGCCTGTCATCACCACCACGGGATGCTTTTCGTGAAGTTCACTCAATAGCGATAAAGAATCTCTTTCGAATTCACTCGCGCTGTAGTACTCGGAAGGGTCGAGCATGGCCACGAAATAATGTGGCACTCGCTGCAGTTGCTCCTTGGTAGGAGCCGCGGTACCAATGTTCAATCCTTTGTAGATCTGGCGCGAATCGGCAGAAATAATGGGACAATTTAATTCCTCCGCGACGCGAATGCTCCACTCTGTTTTCCCGACACCCGTGGGACCCAGCAAAACAAGAAGGGTACTCATTGTCCTAGCGCTTAACGCGACAAACTCGCGGGTATTCAAAAAAGATCACTTTGATCGAGATCCGCGGGAGGCTCAACATCCAAACCGTCGAATCCTTCGCTGTCCAATTCATCGAGGTCATAATTTTCATCGCCATAAAAGGTCTCGCCCATGTCGAGCGTGACTGTTTCCGCTTTTATATCCTCAACATCTATTGACTGATCGGGTGCGTTGCCAATGGAAAGGGTACAAGTGGCCGCTTTCAAGTTCTTGCCCGGGATAATTTCCGATAATTCTATGTAAAGTGCTCGATCGTTCAAGTAGTCGAACACGAACATTAGCTTTTGCTTCTCGTCTTCTAAAAAATCATTCAGGATACACTCTTCCATCGTGTATGCATCTTCATCAGAGTAGGTATCCATCTCCACTAACGTAATTTCTTGCTTTCTGCGCCATTTTTCGTCGCACAAGAAAAACGAAGCCATCTCTTTTTCACTGAATCCCGTGCAATCTAGAATGGCACGGTAAAAGTCCATGAAAGTGGCATCGGAATCGATCTTTATTTCTCTTTTGAAGTTATCCACTTCATCGGAAAGAATCAGAAATTTAAATATCATCGTGATCTTTTTTATACTGTTTGCTCAATCCAATTCAAAGGTAATAAAAAGTTTTAAACTAATATATCTCTTGGCAGCGAAAGCACGTAGATAAGGTACATGAAGCTAAGTTTAAGCCGGCGGAACGGTCGTGAGGGGAATAACTGAACCTCTTGGGCGTCATATATGTTATAATTACACGAGTGGCGCGCTCGAACATAAATCATAAATTAAACAAATAAATTGATGACGATGAAACCAAAATATATGCCTGTCGACCCCGACTATATTGATCTCTTTAACAAGCAAGCAAAAAAAGAGGAGGTGAAAGTAGTTTACTTCGCGTTCAGCAACGAGCCTGAATTATTGGAGTCGAAAGGAAAAGTGCTGAAGATTGAGAATATCACCAACGAGGGAGAACATCTTGCAATGGAAAACGGCGATAAGGTGCGGCTGGATCGTGTGGTGGTGATAAATGGAAAACCCGGGCCGGCGTACGACGAGTACGATTCCTACGCGTTGGCCCCTCTTACCTGCCAAGCGGGCTATTCGGATTGCGTGCTATAAATACGCGTGGTGACGTTCGATTAAAAGCCCGTGAAAATATAAAAGTGCTTTTGGTATGAAAAACAACCAAGGGTGGAGGTTATGATTTCAGAGGAGAAATCATTATCTTTGCTCGTGAAATTTCCCATTTATTAACGTGTATGGCCCTAAGGCAGCAACAAGAATTAAAACAAACGCAACGGCTTTCTCCTTTGCAGATGCAAGTGATAAAGCTGGTGGAATTGAACTCGGTGGAGGTCGAAGACCGTATCAAACAGGAGCTGGAAGATAATCCGGCTCTCGAGGAAGATGAAAACGAGTTCACCGGCGAGTCCGGCAATGAAGAACGAAACGAGGAGGTTATCTCTGAAGAGGAGATGATCTTGGGAGATTATTCGTCTGAAGATGATATACCGGACTACCGGCTCAATGGACCGAGACAAACAAATGAAACAAACTTTATAGAGATTAGCTATTTCGACGATAAGTCGCTCACCGATTTGCTAACCGAACAGATCGGGCTATTGAATCTTGACGACCGTAAACATATCATCGCACAGTATATTATTGGTAATCTCGACGAAAGTGGATACCTGGAGCGTGACCTACAAGCAATCGCGGACGATATCCTATTTCAACAACATATAGAGGTATCCCCGCTACAATTGGAGGATATGTTGTACGAGATACAGGACCTTGATCCCGCGGGAGTAGGTGCACGCGACCTCCAAGAGTGTTTGCTATTGCAACTTCAACGACAGGAAGAAACAGTGGCAACCAAACACGCCAAGGAGATTATTTCTGATTTTTTCGATGAGTTCTCCCGGAAACATTACGACAAAATTATCCGGCAGATGAATATCACCCAAGAAGAGCTTCGGGAGGCCATGGACGAAATTATCTCCCTAAATCCCAAGCCTGGTAGCACGCTGGGAGATAACATGCAGACGGCGATGGCCAATATCACTCCTGATTTTCTCGTGGACTCGTATAACGGGGTGGTTTCAATACAGCTTAATAACAGTAACATCCCTACCCTGAAAGTAAATCGCAATTTTTCAGAGATGCTGAAGGGCTATAGTGATAACAAGGAGAGCATGTCGACCGACGATAAGCAGGCTATGCTTTTCATGAAACAGAAAACGGATTCAGCAAAGTGGTTCATCGATGCGGTAAAGCAGCGACAGAACACGTTGCAACGAACCATGGAGGCCATCGTGAATATCCAGTACGATTTTTTCCTGAACGAAGACGAAACGATGCTCAAGCCGATGATTCTCAAAGACGTGGCGGAAAAAACAGGTTTTGACATCTCTACCATCTCACGGGTGAGCAATAGTAAATATGTACAAACGAACGGGGGAATTTATCCATTGAAGTTTTTCTTTTCGGAAGCAATGCAGACAAGCGACGGGGAGGATATCTCTTCGCGAGAGGTGAAATTAATATTAAGGGAGAGCATTGAAAAAGAGAACCCTGCCAAACCCCTCACGGACGAGCAGCTAACTAAAGTCCTCAATGAAAAGGGATACGTGATCGCGAGACGCACGGTGGCTAAATATCGAGAACAATTGAACATTCCGGTGGCTCGTTTGAGAAAAAAAATATAACTTTGCCGATTCATTGAAAGGAAACATAGCAGAATGAAGTCGATAGCGCACGTTATATCAACCGTTTTTCAGCCACTCTTGATGCCCACCTACGGGGTAATACTCCTATTTGTATACACCTATTTCGGGGTGGTGTACACGCAACAGTTCTGGCTCATTATCACTCCCATATTGCTTTTCTCGTTCATGATTCCGGCAGTGCTCATCTTCATGATGTTCCGGGTGGGAATTATTTCCGACTTATCGCTCACGAAACGACGAGAGAGGTTTTACCCCTACTTGATCACGCTGCTCTCTTACACGGCAATGATGCTATTTTACTACCGGATGAACATGCCAAAATGGTTTCTATTGATGATCGCGGCATCAATCGCCATCATGATCGCGGCCATCATCATCACCTTATGGTGGAAAATTAGCGCGCATATGTTCGGCATTGGAGGGTTGCTAGGGGGAGCCATGTCGGTCAGTTATTTCGTGGAGCGTTCAAACCCTTACTTTATGTTCATGGGGCTTTTTATCCTGGCCGGATTAATTGGAACGTCGCGCCTTATTTTAAAGCGTCACACGGTGGCCCAAGTAATCGCGGGATTCTTACTCGGTTTTTTACTATCGTTTCTATTTGTATGGATAGGTGCCCGCGCGTGAACGACTTGAAAGATGTTTTGACATATAATAATTATGTAGTACATTTACAATAGAAACCGAAAAGAATTGAAGTTAGCAGATAAAATCAACAGAAAAGAAAAATATAGTAGTTTACTTTAAACACGAATTGATATGAAATTTCCTGAAAATGTAAAGTATTCTTCCGATCATGAATGGGTGAGAGTGGAAGGGAGTGAGGCGTACGTGGGTATTACCGATTTCGCGCAAGATGAATTGGGCGAAATCGTGTACGTGGATGTGGGTACCGAAGGCGAAACGCTGGAAAAAGGTGAAGTGTTCGGCAGCATAGAAGCGGTGAAAACCGTATCAGACTTGTTGATGCCCGTCGCAGGCGAAGTGCTGGAACTAAATGCAAAACTCGACGATGAACCGGAGCTGGTAAATAAAGACCCGTTTGGCGAAGGATGGATCATCAAGGTGGCCGTTAATGACGAAGCGGAACTGGACGGCCTGATGACGGCGGAAGCATACAAAGAGTTTATCGGAAAATAAGACCACCGTACCAATATGAAACCAATCGTAAGCATTATCATGGGCAGCACATCCGATCTGCCCGTGATGAATAAAGCTGCCCAATTCCTCGATGAGATGGAGGTGCCGTTTGAGATGAACGCCCTCTCGGCACACCGTACCCCCGAGGAGGTGGAGAAGTTCGCCAAAAGTGCCAAAGAACGGGGCATCAAAGTAATTATTGCCGCCGCGGGCATGGCAGCCCACCTTCCAGGGGTGATCGCCTCCATGACTACCCTGCCCGTGATAGGGGTGC
>JAAYTC010000251.1 GCA_012518155.1 Bacteroidales bacterium
TATGTTTCAATATGTATATTATTGTAAACAAGTTTATTTTCAACAAGAACAATCAAAACTGTCCGGCGAAATCGCTTTTTTCAGCAATTTGAGAAAAAGAGGTTTTCAGAGCGGACTCAATCTTCAATATTTCAAATATAGACAAGATGTTGGAAATTGAAATAAAAAGGACTAATGGAGTTAACGGAGAATCCAATAAATTCAAACTTTTGTTAGATGTCAATGTTAGAGATAAAAACAACTCCTTGAATATTGATATAAGCTCAGAAGGCTTTTTTGAATTTGATGATGAGTTATCCGAAAGTGAAAAAGAATTTTTTTTCAACATCAATGCTCTCGCGATCCTTTTTCCGTATATAAGAGCATATATTTCTACACTTACATCGCTATCAGGAATTCAGCCGCTCATACTACCAACTATCAATTTAACCAAATAAAAGTGATTCCTGCCACTTTTCGGGATTTCGCTGTGATACGCACTCCGATAAGTGATAAATCTGAAAGCAAACACACTAATTTATTATTTGATTTCAAGCAATAGTTTTGGAATGGATACTTTTGTTTACCCAAAAGTAAAAAACAGCTGTAGATTTTATACTACAACTGTTTAATGTTTAGCTTGTAGCGAGACCGGGGCATGATCCCGGGACCTCGTGATTATGAATCACGCGCTCTAACCAACTGAGCTATCTCGCCATCAAAATTTCCTAAATCGCGGTGCAAAAGTAGCACATCTTTTTGAATATTGCAATAGGAAATCACGAAAACAGTTCAAAAATTAAGGAAGAACTGAATAGATGTTGTATTTTCGCGTCCTGGTGGTAGTATTATATTTGAAAAAAACATACAGTGATTTATCCCGAAAATTTTGAACAGAAGATTGAATTCCAGAAAGTACGCCAGCTCCTGGCTGAACGATGCCTGAGCCCGCTGGGAAGGGAGAAGGTGGAGGAGATGCAGTTCCTGACGTCACGCGAAGCGATCGAATCGCTCCTCGCGCAAACGGAGGAGTTCGCACGCATCAGAGAGGAGGAGGATTCATTTCCGGACGACCATTTTTATGATTTACGCCCGGTACTGAAACGGATTCGAGTGGAGGGGACCTGGATCGACCAGGGCGCGCTATTCGAGCTGAGACGCTCACTGCAGACCATTAACGGGATCGTGGATTTCTTGCAACGGGACGAAGAGCACCCCAAATACCCGAACTTGTTGGCCATGGCTAACCACGTGGCAACCTTCCCCGAGATCGCGAAACGAATGGATGGTATCCTGGATAACTTTGGACAGGTGAGGGATAATGCATCGACTCGACTCGCGGAGATACGCCGGGAAATGATCGCGGCGATGGGAGGTATTTCGAAAAGCTTGAATGCTATCCTTCGCAAAGCACAAGCGGAGGGGTACGTGGAGAAGGATGTGGCACCGAGCATGCGCGATGGGCGACTGGTAATTCCAGTGAGCCCTTCGCATAAACGGAAAATCAAGGGGATTGTACACGACGAGTCGGCGTCGGGAAAAACGGTGTTTATCGAGCCGTCGGAGGTGGTGGAAGCGAATAACCGAGTACGGGAACTGGAGACGGACGAAAGAAGGGAGATTATTCGAATTCTGTCGGATTTCACGGCTTACCTGCGCCCTTTCTTGCCGGACTTGATGGAGTCGTACGAATTTTTGGCGAAAATCGATTTTGTTCAGGCTAAGGCGGCGTTTGCAAAGATGATCGGGGGAATTAAGCCGTCGCTGGAGGATGTACCAAGAATTGATTGGGTGGAGGCTATTCACCCGCTGCTCCACCTGTCGCTTAAAAAACAGAACCGAAAGATTGTCCCGCTCGATATTACCTTGGAGGGGACGAACCGTATCTTGGTGATATCGGGCCCGAACGCGGGGGGGAAGTCGGTGTGCCTCAAAACGGTGGGATTGCTACAGTACATGGTGCAGTGTGGGGTGCCAATCCCACTAAAAGAAAATTCAACGGTGGGGATCTTTCGGGATATCTTTATCGATATCGGGGATGAGCAGTCGATCGAGAACGACCTGTCGACTTACAGTTCGCACTTGATGAACATGAAATTCTTCGAAAGGCACTGCAACGAACAGTCGCTGTTGCTGATCGATGAATTTGGCAGCGGCACGGAGCCTACCATCGGGGCGGCAATTGCCGAAGCGTTGCTGGAACGGTTTAACCGGCAACGGTCGTTTGGCGTGATCACCACGCACTATCAAAATCTGAAACACTTCGCCAACGAGCACGAAGGGGTGGTAAACGGGGCAATGTTGTACGACCGCCACGAGATGAAGCCGCTCTTTCGCCTCTCCATCGGGAACCCGGGGAGCTCGTTCGCGGTGGAGATCGCGCGGGGTATCGGGTTGCCGGAGGAGGTGATCGCGCACGCTTCCGAGATCGTGGGAAGCGATTACATTAACATGGATAAGTACCTGCAGGATATCTCGCGGGATAAACGGTACTGGGAACGGAAACGGGACGAGATACGGAGGGAGCGGAAAAGATTAGAGGAGGCTGCCTCGCGCTACGAAGCGGATGTGGAGGCGATTAACAAGCAGCGGAAAGAGATCCTGGAACGTGCCCGGGAGGAGGCGGAGCGAATGGTGGCAGAGAGCAACGCGCGAATAGAGAATACCATCCGGGGGATTAAGGAGGCGAAAGCGGATAAGGAAAAAACGAAACAGCTAAGGCAGTCGCTCCATACCTATAGGGAGGGTTTAGAGGCGGACGGCACGCAGGATGGGTCCGCCGGCAGCAGAAGGCGAGCCCAAGTGAAAAAGAAAGGAGCACTTGCCGGAAAAGAACGGCGTAAGAGCACGTCGAGTGCCCTGCAAGTGGGCGATACCGTCCGACTAAAGGGGCAGACGTCGCCGGGAGAGATTATGGAGATCGGCGGAGAGAAAGCCACGGTGGCCTTCGGGGTGATAAAAACCACCGTGCCGCTGGATAAACTCGAAAGGGTAAGTACACGGCAGCTCAAGAGGGAGGCAAAATCGTCGAACACGCGCGATTTGCTGCACGAGAGGAAATTGAACTTCAAACCGGATATCGACGTGAGGGGGATGCGGGGCGATGAGGCACTGATGGCGGTGACCTACTTTATGGATGATGCGATCCAATTGGGTATCTCCCGCGTGCGGATTCTTCACGGTACCGGCACGGGGGCGCTCCGGCAAATTATCAGGGAGTACCTCGGCACCGTACATGGGGTGGCGCGCTACAACGACGAGCATGTGCAGTTCGGGGGGGCGGGTATCACGGTGGTCGATATTGAATAGTTTCGATTTAACGGCGACATCTTCAAATGTTTTTTTAACTTTGCAAGAAAAAAAAATCGTTTATAAAATCACTAAGAGGTATGAGATTAGATCTGAGTTCACACATTACACTTGAAAGAGTTCCCAAAAAGTATTACCGGCCGGAGAATGACTTCGAGGAGTACAACCTCTCGCGATTCGAGAAGCTGCCTTTGGCCATATTCGAGGAGTCGAAAAAGGCGGCCCGAAAAATTGCCGGCGATATCGTGAAGGAGTTAAAGAAAAAAGAGGCGGAAGGACAACCGTTCGTGCTAGGAATTAGCGGGGGAGTTTCGCCGCAACCGATTTACGAGGAGTTGGTACGGTATCATAACGAAGAAAAAGTAAGCTTTAAGCATGTCGTGGTGTTTAACACGTACGAGTTTTACCCGGTGCTGGATTTTTCGTTCAGTAACTTGCAGATGTTGAAGGATGTCTTCCTGGATAGGGTGGATATCGATCCGAAAAATATCTACTCGCCCGATGCTACCGTTGAAAAGGACCTGATTGGTGAAAATTGTGAGGCGTTCGAAAAGGACCTCAGCGAGATGGGTGGGCTCGACTACCTGCTGTTGGGATTAGGGAGCAAGGGGAACGTGGCGTTTAACATGCCGGGGAGTGGCTTGCACTCGCAGACACGGCTGGTGGTGCTGGACGGTGATTCCAGACAAGATATCTCCCGTAACTTCGATTCACTGGAGAAGGTACCGGTAAGCGCGATCACCATGGGGCTTTCCGACATGATGGACGCGAAGAAGATCGCCCTCGTGGCCTGGGGAGAGCAGAAAGCCGAAAGCATCCGGGATATCGTGGAGGGGGCCGTTAGCGACCTGGTGCCCGGCTCCATCCTCCAAACACACCCCGAAACGAAGGTGTACGTGGACCTGGCGGCTGCCTCGGAATTGACCCGGATTAGCCGCCCATGGCTGGTGACCAACTGCGAATGGGATAGCAAACTTATCCGACGGGCTATCGTCTGGCTCTGCGGGGTGGTGGACAAGCCCATCCTGAAGCTGACGAACAAGGATTATAACGATAATGGCTTGAGTGAGCTGATTACGCTGTATGGCTCGGCGTACAACGTGAACATAAAAATATTTAATGACCTGCAGCATACGATTACCGGATGGCCGGGTGGAAAGCCGGACGCGGACGATTCGAACCGGCCGGAAAGGGCCACGCCGTACCCGAAAAGGGTGATCATCTTTAGCCCGCATCCCGACGATGACGTGATTTCGATGGGTGGAACGTTCCAACGGCTGGTGAACCAAGGGCACGAGGTGCACGTGGCGTACCAAACGTCCGGCAATATCGCGGTGGGCGACGAGGAGGTGATACGGTATACCTCCCTTTTCAAGAGCTTGCTGAAAAAATTTGACCCCGATAATAGCACGCTGAAAGCGAAGCTGAACGAACTACGAGGCTTTTTGCTGA
>JAAYTC010000252.1 GCA_012518155.1 Bacteroidales bacterium
GGATGCTGCCCGCCAGCTCATTCGCTTTGTTCTCCAATGTGTTGTCCCTCTTTTCGAGGGATGCGACCAGTAAAAAATGGATGAGTTGGTTGCGAGTATCCCGTGGAAAGCGGTGCAGTTGTTGAAGTAGAGGGGCCGCTGTCTTTTTAATTGTCGGGTTGGCCCGCTGCATAAAGGCAGTGATTTGACGGTCGTCAAGCTGGTAAATAAACCGATTGATCGTTTCATCTCCTCGTTCTAAACGGCTTACCAGCTTCACGAAAAAATCACGATTATCGAGGCTCTCCTCCCAATTGGTGGGTAGCAATAAATCACGCAGGTCATTTTCGCTTCCGTACCATGGTAAGTGTCCTTTTTCAAGAAAGTAGAGAAACTCTTCCCGACGATTTTCTTCTACCGTGATCTGCTTGTCGACTTCACGCGATACCTCTTCCCGCGATACTTCGTCGTGGGATGGGTTTGTGGATCCGGACAGCTTATTCTCGATCGCCCGTGAAAACCGGTCGATGATTCCTGTTTCCAAAGCATGTAGGTAGTCGTCCCGAGGGATGGTGAGGTCCAATTTCAAGTCATGGAAGCGCATCACTTTACCCGGCCTGCTATATTCGTCCATCTTCTTGTTGAAGAGAGGGAACAGCCTCTCCTCCAACAGCCCGACGAGGTTGTTTTTGATCATTGTAGCGGTTTCGAGGCGGGTGGTGTTCACCTCGACGACCACTTTATTTACTATATGCCTGTTCTCGCTCACCCTCTTGTTGGCTTGTTATAGATGAAACCTCGTCAGGATACGGCGTGCAATAGATCCAATAGCCGCTTCCCGTGCTCTTCCAGTGGATATTTCCCGTCTACCTTGTCGATCCAAGATTTCAAGAACGCACGAAGTTCTTCGGGAAAGACCACCCGCAGTTCGATGAGACGCTTCACGAGGGAGTAGAGCTCCTCAAAAAGGGAAGAGAGCATATCGCTATGTTTCTCTAACACCTCTTTCTGTTGACAGCCCAATACGCGATGGAACAGCATGAGTTGCAATACGAAAATATGAAGCAGGTATTGATACTCTTCGCTATCGGGATTTCTGGATAAAGGAGGGATCATTTCGGCTGTTTTTTTAAGCAACCCTACCATCACTTTCTGTAGCCGGGTATTGTGATCACCCCTTAACCATTTGTCCGCGTCATCCAGTACCCCGCTCTTGTACTTGTCGGTTCCTCCAAAGATCTTGCTGGTCGCCTCCCAGGTGGGTATAACGTGGTTGGAACCGGGGAGGTTGTATTTCTGCAACCTGGTTAGATCGTTCCGAATAGCTTCGGTTGCCTCCTTTATGCAGTTGTTTACCGGAACCGGGATATCTTTGTCCTCCTCATCCTCCTCCTTCTCTTCCTCATCGGGAATCTCTTCCGATGGCCTTTGAATGATGAAATTTACAGGTGAACAGCCGGAGCAACATAGATAGGGCAGTGAGAAGTCGGCCACGACCCGGTTGATTGTTCGGCTTACCCGATGAGTAGGAATGCTCGTGTCTAATTGATTCAGTGTCAGGTACACCAAGATGAACGTACCGCCCGGGCGCACTCCCCCGATATGTTCCAGCCCGGGGTGCTGCTTAATAAATTCCGAAAGCTGCAACCCGATAAGTATCTTTTCCTTGCGCTTGTCGATCTCCTCCAGCAAGGCTTCCAGCTTTTTAGCAGAACAGCATATCCCGGAGAGGTGGTTAATTAACACGCCCATGATCGCTTTCATCTCGGATGAAAGCTTCTTGTTTTGATATTCGGTCTTTAGCCTATTTACCCGGGCGCAGAGCTCTTTCAGGGTCAGCTGGTAACTGTTCACCCTGGAGGGGGTTAGGTCTACAATCCTACCGGGCATTCCCCTCGAAAGCACGTGGGCGTAAGCCATCACTTCGATGGACTGGTCGATCACGAACTCTTTCGTCTCCGGTTCGTCGGCCCACACGTTTTTATCAACCTTCTCTCTTACCAGCCGGTTGGCGGTGGCTATGATATCATTCACGGAACCCCCTTCGGTATTATCCAATGCTGTTTTCATCAGGTGCCCCAGCGTGTTTTCATCCACGATGAGGTTCTCGCTTATGACGTTGCTCTTCCTGCTTTGCGCGGTTATCCTTTTAAGTATTCTCGAGTCGGTTTTCATGGATCGAAGGTCTGGTTTGGTTTCCACGACATTTTTCCCGGGTTCAGTGGTACTAAATCCCGAGAAGAGGGACGAGGTTTCGGCCAGCACGCACTCCTGCTCCGCGGTCCACGCGCGCAGGAGCATGTTTAGATCCTCAAACTCGCATTCGTACTCGTCAATATTCAGGTTCTCGCTGTTCACGTCGATCGAAAGCGACTTTACGTCGAAGGCGAGCCCATGCTTTTCCCTTAAATCGATGATATCGCTCAAGGCCTCTTCAATGTTTTTTCCTTGGTGTCCTTCGATACGTAATAGGTTGAACCGGTCGATGTCGAAACGCAGCGGTTCCTGTACGCGCGGGCGGTCCGGTAGTTTCTCCCTGTGGTAGCTGAGCGCGCCATCCCACACCTTCAGTAAGTTTTCGTCCACCGTGTAGTAGAAGGGGATGGCACGTGGCCCGCTCCCGAACGGGTGATTGGAGGGGGTGATCCGTACGTCGCCCGGTACTATCCGGTAGCTCTCTGCCATCGTGAAGAAACGCTGGATCAAATTCCGGCGTTGCTGCAGAGCATCCTTCCCGGCGGCCAACGCGGGCGATCGATAGAAGGAGTGGCGGTGCTGTTTTGGTTCGCTATCCACCTCGTCGAGGTTTCCCAGCAGCAGGTGTTTAGGAAAAGCGAAAATATCGGGGAAACACTCTTCCCGCAGGGAAAAGAGCGACTCCCTGATTTCGTTCCAACAAGCCACCAACTCTTTCAGCGCGCTGTAGCGGTATTGAAAATCGGCCGGTAGCGCGGCGGGAGTGAAGCCGACCAGTTTTTTCAACGTGTTTGGAAAGGCATCGAACCGCGGCTTAGACGGTTCCAACTGCAGCAAATCTGCAAAACCGGAATAGAGGTTGGTCACGCCCTCTACCAACTCTTCCTGTAGTTTGTCGCTGTTCAATGCTTTGTAATACTTCCCCTTCAATTGTTCATAGACGGCAGAGTTAGCAGGGTTCAACACCACCCGTCGCACGGCCAAATCCGGTAACTGCTCCAGCTTCTGATCCACGCCGTACTTGGAGAAAATAGTGTCATGTTGGGCAATGTACGCGGCATCTCTTTTGGAAATAAGCAACAGACGCAGTCGTTCAACCTGTTCCGTCCCTTGGTTATCACAGTCGATGGCGGTGCAGAGGTCCCCTTCGTTGGAGAATGTTTCGAGGTATAAAAGCAGGGTTTTTCCTTTTAAATCCGGTAGCTCCTCCAGTGGCAGGGCGTTCTCGTTCTCCTCCGGTAGGAGCTCCCACAACTCCATCGGCTCGCCTTCCCGCTCAAAGAGAGGGTAACGGGCTGACTTATCTTCGAATGCGCGATAATAGGAAAAAGTGAGCTCCC
>JAAYTC010000253.1 GCA_012518155.1 Bacteroidales bacterium
CGGTACGACGAAACGTGGATCTTAACATACTCCTTTTTAACAATAAAATTTACGGGCTCACGAAAGGGCAATATTCGCCCACGTCACATAAAGGGTTCGTCTCTAAATCATCGCCCTACGGCACGGTTGAAGAGCCCTTCCGGCCCGCCGAACTCACCTTCGGCGCGAGAGGCACGTTCTTTGCCCGGGCTCTCGACGTGGATATGAAGAACCAAACCGAGGCTATGATCGAGGCGGAAAAACATCGCGGCACGTCGGTAGTCGAGATCCTACAGAACTGCGTTATCTTTAATAACGGTATCCATAATAAGATCAGCGACAGAACCTGGAAGGCCGATAACACCGTGCTGCTGAAGCATGGCGAAAAGATGATTTTCGGAAAAGATGAAAATAAAGGGTTGGTACTGGATGGATGGAACCTGAAGGTAGTGACCATCGGCGAAGAGGGATACACGTTGGACGATGTGCTGGTACACGACGCCAAAACAAAAGACAACACGCTACATATGAAGCTGGCACTGATGGATGTAGAGGACGGTATGCCTGTCGCCCTGGGAGTAATCCGGCAGGTGGAAGCACCCACGTACGACGGTGAAACCGCACGCCAAGTGAAGGAGGTGCAACAGCAAATGCCCCGTAAATCATTCACCGAATTCTTGCTTAACTCGCCCAACGTTTGGGAGGTTAAATAAGGAGTTCAAGTTTCGTACGCATCAATTATTACAATTATAGCTAAGAATGAGGCCTATAAATGTTGGATGGGGTATCCGTTGGATGAAATAGGCGCGATCTGATAAGTTGTTCGAAGCGAAGCAAGTTTTTTATCAGATAGCCTATGAATCTGTAACGGGTCATGAAACATTGTCAGCCGAAGACTTAGCTGTAGTTAGTGGATGCGAAACTTGAATAACGAGGCCTTCCTTCTTTTAATTTCTGCATGGATCATCTTGAGCTCACGGCTGGTCTGCCCCTCCACCGAGCTGTTTTCTTCTGCCCTCCGAAACAGGTAGGGCATCATCGTCCGTACCGCCCCATAAGGGACGTATTTCGCGACGTTATACCCTTGTTCCGAAAGATTATAGGTGATGTGATCGCTCATGCCGTAAAGTTGTGAGAAGTAGATTCCCGGGTGATTTCGAGGAAGTCCTCGCTCATCAATAAGCCTTGCCAACAGCAGTGAACTCTTCTCGTTATGGGTCGCCACCATTAAGTCGATGCTATCCACGTGGTCGAGCATGTACCGGATTACATCGTCAAAATCTCGGTCCGTGGACGCTTTGTCCGGCTGAATAAGGCAGGGATATCCCATCTCGATGGCCCGTTCGCGTTCTTTTTCCATGTACGCGCCGCGTACGATCTTTAAGCCAAATTTAAAGCCTCCTTCCAAGGCCATACGATGGTGCTGCTTGAGCCTTTCCAGGCTATCGTGTCGATACATTTGATACGTGTTTTGCACGATCGCCTTTTCGCTATTGTAAAGGGCCATTAACCTCATCACCAGCTCGTCCAACACGGGCTGTATCCACGTCTGCTCCGCGTCAACCATTACCGGGACTCCTAGCTCGTGCCCGCGCTTGAAAATAGCTTCCATCCGCTCTTCCACCCGCCTGTACTCGGCCTGTTCATCGTCGGTCAACCGTTCACGCGCGCTCACCTTCGCCAACAGATCGAGTCGCCCCACTCCGGTAATTTTAAAAACACTGAACGGTACACTCTGGTGATTTTTCGCGAAGTCGATGGTTCGAATCACTTCGCGGCACGTGGCATCGAAAACCTCGTCCGACTCTTCCCCTTCTTGCGCGTAATCCAATATCGATTGTACGTTTCTTTTCGCGAGCCGATCGATCGTTTTCGCGCAGTCGTCGATTGACATACCACCCACGAAGTGGCGATAAATAGTCCCTTTTATGATCCCGTTTATAGGTAACCTAGTAGCGAAAGCAAAATCCACCAAGTGTTTAGACAGGTTGACCAACGATCGGTTGTTCATCACCTTAAAAAGAAGATATGCTTGGCGGAGGCTGTAATTCGTGTGATCGCGGAACGCGATTTCAGTGTCATTAAAATCGATTAGACTTTTTCTTTCAGATTGCATTAACAGTAAGCGTTTTTGTTATTGTATTAAGGGATGGCTAAAATAGTGAAATAAATCCTGCATTTTAGATTTACAAGAAATATTAACGCTACTTGCAAGAGCTATTTGCTGTATCGAGACGTCCACGAACATGTACAGGCCTCATATTTAACAAAATACTTTTTCGTGCGCAACCATCGTGTTAAATTCATGATGTTCGGTGATCACCTCGTTGGTCAGTGAGTGCCGTTAATTCTCTGTAAACAAAGCGGTGAAACGGATTTTATTTTGTAAATTTGTTCAATACGATCGAAATACAAACCTTATAAAATTACATGCAATGCCTAAAGGTGTTTATAAAGTACCGGTTATTAATAACGAACCCGTGCTGAGCTATGCTCCGGGTACGCCGGAGAGAGAAGCGTTGAAAAACAAATTGGTCGAACTCAACAAGGGAGGGCTTGACCTCCCCATGTTCATCGGTGGAGAAGAAGTGCGTACGGGGGATAAAAGAGATATTCGTCCCCCACACGACCACCAACGGGTGCTAGGGCACTACCACCAAGGAAATAAAACCCACGTGAAGATGGCCATTGATGCCGCGTTGAAAGCAAAGCCTTCATGGGAAGCGATGAGCTGGGAAAGCCGCGCGGCTATTTTCTTGAAGGCTGCCGACTTGATCGCCGGCCCCTATCGTTACGAGTTTAATGCCGTTACCATGATCGGACAGTCAAAAAATGCTTACCAGTCCGAAATTGACGCGGTGTGCGAGTTGATCGATTTCTTTCGTTACAACGTGAAAAACATGCAGGAGATTTACGGCATGCAACCCAACTCCTCCCCGGGCATCTGGAACCGGATGGTATGGCGTCCACTCGAAGGGTTTGTTTTTGCCCTTACCCCTTTTAATTTCACATCGATCGCGGGGAACCTCCCGGGTGCTCCGGCACTGATGGGAAATACAGTGGTATGGAAGCCTTCGAAAACAGCGGTCTACTTTGCCTGGCTGATCATGAAAGTATTAAAAGAGGCAGGACTTCCCGATGGAGTGATAAATTTGGTGTACTCCGACGGAAGAGACGCCGCGGATGTGGTGTTTAATCACCGGGAGTTCGCGGGCCTCCATTTTACAGGCTCAACAGGGGTATTCAACAGCATGTGGAAGACCATTGCCGGGAACATGGAAAAATACAAATCTTACCCGCGCATCGTGGGCGAAACGGGCGGAAAAGATTACGTGCTGGCTGATGAAACGGCAGATCCACGGCAAGTAGCGACCGCGCTCACGAGGGGTTCTTTTGAATACCAAGGGCAGAAATGTTCTGCCGCGTCACGCGCGTATATCCCTTTGAAACTGTGGGACGAGGTAAAGCAGTTCGTGAAAGAGGATCTGGCAAAGATAAAGACGGGGGTACCCGAGGATTTCAGCAACTTCGTGAACGCGGTAATCGATGAGGAGTCGTTTGATAAGCTTTCGAAAGTAATCGATGATGCCAAGGCATCGCCCGACGCGGAAATTGTATGTGGAGGGAAGTACGACAAAAGCACGGGTTACTTTATAGAGCCCACCGTGATACAAGCGATGAAGCCCGATTACGTGACGATGAAAGAGGAGCTTTTTGGCCCCATCCTCACGGTATACGTGTATGAGCCGGATAAGTTGGAGGAGACCATGGATATCTTGGATAGCAGTACCGACTACGCGCTCACCGGTGCCATTTTTTCGGCCGATCGGGCGCGTATCGAGAAGATGACAGCGAGGCTGACCCACACGGCAGGAAATTTCTACATCAACGATAAGCCGACGGGAGCGGTGGTGGACCAACAACCTTTTGGAGGTGGACGCGGTTCGGGCACGAACGATAAAGCGGGTTCTGTTTTTAATCTATTGCGTTGGGTCTCTCCACAGTGCATCAAAGAGACGTTCGTGCCGGCTACGGATTACATGTACCCCAACTTTTTGGAGGAATAGCGATTTTTTTCATTTTCGACGGAATGAATTCCTTTTTCGAAAATTTTGTCTAACCAAAATAGGGTAAAATCGTTTGGTTGATGTTATATTTGCATATACAGGCGTGCCCTTGGATTCTTTTTAAATGAGTTTAAAATAAAAATTTGTATCACACAACTATAAAACAACACATTATGTCGGCTACTGTTAAATTGCACTCTCTGTCGCTCAGCAACACGAAAACGTACCTGTTCGCGGCAATTTTCGTGGTGGGTAACCTATTGTTGCCTCAATTGGCGCATTTAATTCCGCAAGGAGGGTTTATTCTCCTTCCTATCTACTTTTTCACCCTGATAGCGGCTTATAAATTTGGCATCCACGTGGGATTGCTTACCGCGATTTTATCACCTTTGGCCAATTACCTCCTTTTCGGCA
>JAAYTC010000254.1 GCA_012518155.1 Bacteroidales bacterium
ATGAGCACCTGACGTCGTGTTGTACCGACCATATATACCTGTTTCATTGCATTCGAGATTATTGGATTTAAACTTTAAGTAAGTTAACTTCAAAGTTATAAACAAAATAGAAAAACAACGAAAGGGGTGAAAATTCGGCGGTTAACCTATGGTTTAACTGTTCATGGAATTGTGAGGGGTTCTCCGGACGGCAGTAAAATTGCATTTTTAGCTGAAGATGAAAATAGAATAAAGCAGGCTTTTATCATTGATTCTCGGAGTACAGAATCCAATTTGAATACTGAAAACCATTTCAGGCAGGTAAGCCGCTTCACTTCCGGTGCTTCTTTTATCCGCTGGCACCCGTCGGGAAACTGGGTTTTTGCCGTGGTATACGGAAATATTGCCGCCCTTTATACAGGTGAAGATGAAAATTTTGGAACAACCTTCTGGCTCACCAATGACGAAAAAGAGCGCGCCGAACTAGTTGTTTCAAATAACGGAAACATGCTGGCTTATAACATGCTGGTCCCTGATAAAACTGGAACCCGGTTGTACAAGCAGATTTTTGTCCTCGAACTTGAACCGGGGTCGAAAAAATTGGTTTCGTTTAAGTGAAAAAAAATATAGAGGCGATTCCACATAATCTGTATTGGTTTCAGACATACCTTTTACTCTCGATAGGTTATTCAGTAAAGACAGGCTTATGTTTTGGAGTTGTTTGTTTAGTTTTAAGTCAGATTTGGATCAGACCCGCTCTTCCCGTGCATTCCATTTTGAACCAATAGGCGGTAGGTACGTTTAGGAAGTATCTTTATTAGCCGATTATCGGTTTCTGAAGGATTGGTTGATCTATAGTAGAACCGTTGATCTATCGAGAGTATAGTTTTTTGGAATGAATAAAAAGCATGATTTTACCCGAGGAAATATATTGAGGCAGATGCTCTACTTCTCCGGACCTATTTTACTGACAAATTTACTGCAAACGTCGTATCAGTTTATTGATAGCCTATGGGTCGGCAACCTGCTTGGGGCTACCGCCCTGGGAGCGATCGGTGTATCGGGTACCATCCTTTTTACCGTCCTTGCCTTTATTATCGGGCTGAACAACGCCGCGCTGGCGATCTTGTCGCAACAGAAAGGGGTGGGAGGGGAAGAGGGAATCAAACGGTACCTAAACGCGTTTGTCGTACTGATGACCTCGATCGCTGTGGTGATGGGACTCATCGGGTATGTATTCACGGAGCAGCTGTTGAATTTGCTGGGCACCCCCGAAAGTATGCTTCACGGGGCGAAGGTTTACCTGAGAATCATCTTCCTGGGTATCCTGTTTCTGTTTGGCTACAATTTTATCAGCACGGTGATGCGTGCGCTGGGAGATAGCCGCACGCCCCTCCGCTTCGTGACGGTGGCCGTGATCGCGAACGTGATCCTCGACCCGCTCTTTATATCGGTGTTCGATTGGGGTATTGCCGGGGCGGGGTATGCCACGGTGGTCTCTCAAGGTTTGGCTTTTGTTTACGGTTTCGCTTACCTAAAACGTAAAAGATTGGCCCCTTTCACCCGACCCACGATGCCTGCCTGGCGTGAAATCCGGTTGATATTGAACCTCGGTATCCCGTCGGGCTTGCAGATGGCGGTGATCTCCGCCGGTTCCGCGGCGATAATGAGCGTCGTTACCTCGTTCGGTGGGAGCGTTGTCGCGGGCTTCAGTGCCGCGCAGCGACTGGATAATGTCATCATGTTGCCGGCGCACGCGCTGGGAACGGCGGCGACGAGCATGGCTGGGCAAAATATCGGGACCAAGAACTGGGAGCGTGTGCACACGATCGCGAAGTATGGCGTGTTTTTTAACTTCCTGATCATGTTCACAATCGGCGTGTTTGTTCTTTTATTCGCCGAGTTTGGGATCAAACTGTTTATACGCGATGAAGCCGCGGTGGACTTCGGGAGGAAATATCTACGGGTCGTCGCCCTGTGTTACCCTTTCCTCGGCATCAACTTTATCTTGAACGGGATTGTGCGGGCTTCCGGTGCCATGTACCAGGTGCTTATCTTGAACATCCTCTCTTTTTGGGTATTGCGCTACCCCCTCACTTGGCTCTTTTCCAACCATCTTGGATCGGTAGGAATTGCCATGGGGATTGGAACAAGTTTTATAATCAGCAGCGGGTTTGCTTATCTTAATTTCCGATTTGGAAAATTCAGGGAAAAAGACTTGATCAGCGCGATGTAATGCGATTTTGTCGTTCATAGCCAAATATTTTGCATAACCCCTGTATTATCTTTAATTTTGTACTATTATCATAAGCGATGATAATACGAGGTACCCCACATTTCAATTGAAAAGTATATCATCTATCAACCTGAACGGCTTTGATCCGTTCATAACAAAACGGATAATCATTTTTCTATAGTTATTGAAAAAGTAAGTTTTATGAATAGAATAATTGATTTGCAGGAAACAACTCCAAAATCTTGGAGAGCAAAGTACCGTGGAAACTATGGAACGTATACCATAAAAATAGAGACTGATGGCAAGGAGATTCGAAATTTTTCATGTTCCTGTCCCAGTGATTATTTTCCTTGCAAGCATATTCCAATTGTTCGAGAGTTTATTCGTGATCGCATGGATAAGGGCAAGGAAGTGTCAGGGAAAGGATTGTTTGAGAGTACAGTCAGAGAAATACCTTTCCGTGATTTGCAGGAATTTGTGATTCGGCATGGTTTATATAATGCTTCATTCCAGCAAACTGTTTTGTTGGAATTTACACCTTTGCACAAGCAGTCCGGAGGCGATAACTACTCGGAAATCATTCGCAATGCGTTGAGAAATGTTGACTTTGATGCGGACGCTATTTATGATTATCATTACGAGAGCCTTGAAATTGACGCGTTGGATCAATGGCTAAACAAGGCAAGAGAGTACATTGAACAAAAGGATTACACGGAAGCGGTACTGATCGCGAAAGCTTGCATTGAGGAGTATGCGGAGTGGGAGAGAGGCATCGATGTTGACTTGGATGGTTATATAAGTGAAGACTACCTGTATGTTCCATTCGAAATTCTTGAAGAAGCGTACGAAAAGGGTTGTTTAACAGCAGAAGCGCTTTTGACTTATTGTAAAACAGAGGCAGGAAAGAGCAAATATGACAGGGTTACCGTAGACACGTTCAATAGCTTGATTACGCGTCTAACAGAAGAAACCGATCCGAAAGCCTTCATTGCCATACAAGACAAGTTGTTTAATGGTCTTTCGGATAAAAGCTCCTATGAGGCCCAGCGAATTTTGGAACGGAAAATCGACTTTTATAAGAAAAGGGGCGATACCCAAACCGCACAGAAGATAATAGAAGATAACTTGCAGATTGAATCTTTCCGTCAGGACATTGTCAAAAAGAGGATCGCGGCTGAAGAGTATAAAGAGGCAAAAAGATTGGTAAACGATTATATCCAAAGTAAAAGAGCAAAAGACAGATTTAATGGCTATAATTCTTATTGGGATGGATATCTGTTGGAAATAGCTAAGAAAGAAAGCGACACTAAAGAGATACGGAGAGTATCTCGAAAGTTTATTGATAGGGCTTTCGACCGAACCTATTATCGATCCTATAAATCAACTTTCTCAAAGGAGGAGTGGCTTGTAGAATACGATAAGTTGATGAAACATTATCGGAAAGGGGACAGTTGGTTTATCCCGAGTGTTGCCGATATGTATGTTGAAGAAAAGCAGACCGAGCGTTTGTTAGCATACTTGGGGAAACATCTCCGCTGTGATATTTTAGAGCGATATTACAAAAATATAGCCGGTGAATTTCCTGATGAGACTATAGCTCTTTTCAGGCAAGCGGTGGATGAATACATGAGAAATACCGGTCGTGAAGTATATGAAAACAGTGTTGGATATTTCGGATGTATGCTCAAGATAAAAGGAGGAAAAGAGGCTGTAAAACAGATGATTGATAATTATAAAACACAATACAAGAACCGGAAGGCAATGATGGAGATATTCACACGTTTCAGTAAAGGACGTTACGGTCATTCATCGCATTGTTACCAATAATCGAGAGTGAACATGAAAAAATTAACCCTATTATGAGAGCTTTATCCCGGATGCACACTGCACGATCGTGGGCGTTGAGAATCCGGAAAGCTTTCGGTATGTAGAAAAACAGAAACGACTGTTCCAACACGTGAAACCTCTATTTATTAGTCGTTA
>JAAYTC010000255.1 GCA_012518155.1 Bacteroidales bacterium
AAGACACCCAAACGTGGGGAGGGATGACCTTCTTGCTGAGCGCGATGCAACCATCCGCACTGCAAGCCGATGTGAATGCAGTGGGAGCATGGCAGGGCAACCGGGCCACCAAAGCATTGCTTCACACGTTCGAAAAAGAGTCGCAACATGAAGTGGACACACGCTTTGAGATGCTGAGGCTCGATCATACCGACAACATCGACATCGTAGATCCTTCGCTATTTACCGACAACGGCATCCCTGTTGTAAAATATTACAACCGCAATAGCGACGGAACACTGCCACCCAGCAGTATCGCGTATACAGATTTCCCGCTGTTCCGACTTGGAGAAGTCTATCTTAACTATGCCGAAGCCGTCGTAAGAGGAGGCACCGGAGGCGATATGACCACCGCGGTGCAGTTGATAAACGATCTGCGAGAACGTGCCTATGACGGTGCCGCGGGAGCGGTAATCAACGCGAATCAACTGACCTTAGACTTCATCTTGGACGAGCGGGGACGCGAGTTCTTTTACGAAGCGCAACGAAGAACCGATCTGATTCGCTTTGGTAAATTCACCGGCACCACGTACATCTGGCCCTGGAAAGGGAACGTGCCGGAGGGAAGAGGAGTAGCTGATTTCTACAGTGTTTATCCTATCCCCGCGGACGATATTGGGGCAAACGAAAACCTGGATCAAAACACCGGGTATTGATGGGTATAATTAATGGTAAAAAAAGAAACAATGAAAAAAATATATAGTATAGCCATCCTTATGGCCTCTCTGATTTTCCTCTGGTCGTGCCAAGAGGACGAGAAAATCGTGATGCAACAACCGGATAGTTTCGTGTTGAACGTACCAAAATACGCGTCGGGCATTTACGACCTACAGAACATGGAAACCATCGAACTGAGTACTTCTCAGCCCGATTACGGGTTCACGGGAGCTCCCACCTACAGCGTGGAGGTGTCGTTATCGTCTGATTTTTCGGACTACGTGACACTGCCCACCCAGAGCTCCTTGGCAAAATTCAATATCCAGGCAGCTGACTTGGCATTGGCATTGGTGGGAATGCACGGGGTGACCGAAGAAAGTGAATACCCTGCCCAACCACATCCCTTATACATACGCCTCTCTTCGGTCCTGAATGCGAAGAACGATGGGCTGGTAAAATCCAATATCGTTACCCTCCCCCAAGTGAAAGGGTATTTCGCGCTCGACCCCATGGTGATGCCAGAGAACATGTACTTGATTGGCAACGTCGCGGGCGACTGGAACTGGGATAATGCTACAGAGATGATACCGATCTGGGGATCGGAAGGGAAGTTCTGGGCAATGCAATACCTCGGTCAGACGGGCGATGGCGATAACGCGCAGATTAAGTTTAACGTTGAAAAAGCGTGGGACGGCAATGAGTTTGGATACGGGGAGGCTACCCTCAACGAGAACAGTACCGCCGAAGCGGGCACATCCGACGACGGTGGCAATATTGGCATTGGCAACCCGGGATGGTATATTGTTGTGGTAACTACCACAATTAATGGACGAGAGTTCGAGTACGCGGTCGATTTCCATCCTCCACATGTTTACCTGCAAGGGGGCGTGGCCAGAGGAAACTGGG
>JAAYTC010000256.1 GCA_012518155.1 Bacteroidales bacterium
CGGGATAACTCTACCGTAACGTTGTTCAGTTCTCGGTTGCCGCAGCGCGGCAATATTGGTGATGCTGTAGTAGAGCAGGATGGTGAACGACGCGGCCCGCACGATGAATTCAAATGAACCGGTGAGGGTGAGCAGCAAGATAAGCAGGCCGGTAAAGATAATTCCCAGGTGGGGAACCTTGTAACGGCCGTGTACTTTTTCAAAGAAGGGAGGAAGATCTTTTCTCCTGCCCATGGCCAGCATCATCCGGCTGATGCCCAGTATCTGGCTCAACAACACCCCCAGCATGGCCGTGGAGGCACCAATGGACACGATTACTCCTATCGCGGGAGTAGTCAGCGTGTTGGCCACTGCCTGCAAGGGAGAAGTGCCGGTAGCCATCTTTGCAGCTCCCACCACGCCGATAGACACCACCGAAACCGCCGTGTAGAGCAGGGTGGCGGACAGGATGGTAATAATTACCGCGTTCGGGATGGTCTTCTCTGGCCGGTGTACTTCCTCCGCGAGGGTAGCGATCCGGGCATACCCCGTAAAGGCGAAAAAGAGCAAGGCGGCAGCCTCCACGATGCCAGAGGCACCAAACGGGGAAAAGGGTGAGAAGTTGCTTGTCTCCACTGCCGGGATCCCGCTGAATACAAGATACAACAGAGAGAGCAAGGTGAAGGACACGATCACCAGGTTAAGCACTCCCGCTTTCTTTATGCCAAATAGGTTGACTACCGTTAGGATGATCACCGCCCCCACCGAGATGAGCTGGGGGGGCACGGCCGGTAGCAACGGGTGGGAATAACTGCCGAAGCCAATGGCCACTACTCCCGCCGCGGAGAGCTTGCTGATCAGGAACATCCAGCCGGCAGAGAATCCAAAGAAGGGTGAAAGCAGCCGGTATCCATATTCGTAGGTCCCTCCCGAGTGGGGATAAACGGCCGCCAATTGGGCAGAACTCAATCCGTTAAAAGATGCGATGATGCCCGCGATGATCAGTCCCACGATAAACGCGGGTCCCGCTACGCCCGCGGCCACACCCGTTACCACGAAGATACCGGCACCAATGATCGCACCTAAACCCACGGCCACCGCGTCTTTTAGGGAAAGCACACGCGACAATTCACTCCTTTGTTTCATTCTGTTAATTTTGATATTGTTAATCAACAGTTAAGGTGCCGTCCAGTTCATGCAACAAGGGATTAATAATTTTTCAAGAATGAACTCCAGTTGATTACTTGTATGCCGTCGGAAGTTTCAAATTCCATCTTCCCGTCGTAAACAATTACGGCCTCTTTCACACCTGAATAACTTTTTATCTTCTTAAGATTTTTGATAAAATCGGCTGAATATGTTTCAGCTGATTTTATTTCAACAGGCAAAAATGTTGCCCCATCGTCTATTATCAGATCCACTTCAATGCCTTTGTTATCCCTCCAATAATAAAAGGCTTGTTCCCTGTTTTGATTGGAACTGTTCTTCATACATTCAATAATAACGTAATTTTCAACCAGGGCACCGCGAAAGTGTGACAATTCCAACTCTTGAATTTTTCGGATCCCTAAAAGCGAGCAAGCTACTCCTGTATCCACGAAATACAACTTAGGCGTTTTCAGAATACGCTTATTGAAACTGTTGTAAAATGGTTGCAAAAGTTTTATCACATAGGTCTGCTCCAATACCGACAGCCATGACTGGACCGTTTTCAGGTCAATTCCACATTCATTGCTAATCGCTGTAATGTTGAGTTGCTGCCCAATACGTCCTGCACAGATTCTTAGGAATTTGATAAATAAAGAGGTGTTTGCTATGTTTTTGATTTGCCTCACGTCTCTTTCCACGTAAGTACGGATATATGAATTGTGCCACAATTCGGATTTGCGGTTTTTATTGTATATTTCGGGATACGATCCTTTAAAAATCAACTCGTTCAACGTGTAATTTTTACCGATCATCGCTATTTCACGAAAACTCAATGGGTATAAATCCAAGACACCTAACCGGCCTGCCAATGTTTGCGTGATATTTTCTTGCATTAAAATATTATTGCTACCTGTCAGAATAAATAACCCATCCTGATCTGTCTTGTCCAATATCTCCTGTAAATAACTGAATAATAGTGGAACACGTTGTATTTCATCCAAGATGGCTCCATCAGGAAAACGATTCAGAAAAGCACGAGCATCTGTTTCGGCCAGCAATCTCTCATCAGGGTTCTCTAACGATACATAAGACTTATCAGGAAATGTCTCCTTTGCCAATGTCGTTTTCCCCGACTGTCGAGGCCCGACAAGCAAGACCGAACGGAATTCGGAAGCATACTCTTTTAAAACAGAAAGCAGTTCTCGTTGTATCATTATAATATTATTATGGTACAAATGTAGTAATTGACTCCCTAAAATGTACCTTTACTTTCCGGTAAACATCAGGTAATTACATATAATTAACAGTTGTGGCCTGCCCTGTCAACCGTTCTTTATGGTCAATGCTCTTACTGTCTGCATCTACACAATTCCCGCTTGGCCCCCGAAAGGAAACTATGGCAACAGCACTCGGCCGGTGTTTGGTACTGAAGAGTTTTAAGAATAGTATAGTAGATAAAAAGGCCGTTCCGCGGTAATATTATGCGGGACGGCCTTTACTATCGATTAGCTCTTATTTATCGTGAAACCAATTGTTACGTGGTAAAGCTCTACGCGGCTTTCACTTTGGACGAGAGTACCGGGTACCCCATCCGGGTGATTGCCTTTTCGATCTGCTCGAGGGAGGTCTTCTCCTCATCGAAATTCACGATGGTCTTGCTCGCGTTAAA
>JAAYTC010000257.1 GCA_012518155.1 Bacteroidales bacterium
GTGGCCTCCACCTTTTTCAAAGGGGAGGATCCCATCGGCAAGTTAGTGAAGATCGACGACCAGTGGTTGGAGGTGATTGGGGTGCTGGAGTCGAAAAGCCTCTTCACCGAGACCGTGGGCGAGCTGGCGGCGAGGGACTTGAATACCGATGTGTACGTGCCGCTCTCGCTCTTCTTGAACCGGTTTACCCGGGAGAATATCCTCTCGAGCGAGATCCAACAGATCACGGTGCAGATCAGCAACTCCGACCGCCTGATTGAAGCCTCTGCCCTCATCGACGAGATCCTCAAGCGGCACCATTTTAATAACGACGATTACAGCATTGTCATCCCGTACGAACTTCTTAAGCAAGAGGAGAAGGAGCGCCGCATCTACAATTTCTTGCTGGGTGCCATCGCGGCCATCTCGTTACTGGTCGGCGGAATCGGTATCATGAACATCATGTTGGCCACCGTGATGGAGCGCACCCGTGAGATCGGCATCCGCCGAGCGGTGGGAGCCCGCAAGATCGATATCATGGGCCAGTTCGTGACCGAGTCGGTCGCCATCAGCATTACCGGCGGCATCATCGGCGTCTTCGTCGGCGTGATCCTGTCGCTTATCGTCTCCCTGTTCACCGATATAACCACCCACATCCGACCCTACTCCGTGTTCATCGCGTTCTCCTTCTCGGTGATCGTGGGTGTTAGTTTTGGCTATTTGCCGGCGAAGAACGCGGCCAACCTGAAGCCGGTGGACTCCATCCGCCACGAATAAAAGTTTAGCACGATGTTGATAGAAATAAAAGAGTTACGAAAAAGCTATTTCATGGGGGATTACGAAGTACCTGTGATCCATGGCATCAACCTCAGTATCAAAAAGAACGAGTACGTTGCCATCATGGGGCCTTCGGGTTCGGGGAAATCCACGTTGATGAATATCCTCGGATGCTTGGACACCGCCACCAGTGGGAACTATTTTTTGAACAAGATCGATGTCAGCACGTTGGACGACGACGCGTTGTCGCTCACCCGCAATCGCGAGATCGGTTTTATCTTTCAGAACTTCAACCTTTTGCCTCGTCTCAACTCGATACAGAACGTGGAGCTGCCCCTGATTTACGCCGGGGTAACAAGCAACGACCGAAGGGAACGAGCACTGCAAGCATTGGAGAGGGTGGGGTTGTCGGACCGGGTAACCCATAAGCCCACGGAGCTCAGCGGGGGGCAACGGCAACGGGTGGCCATTGCCCTTGCACTGGTGACCAAACCCGGCATCCTGTTGGCGGACGAACCCACGGGAGCACTCGACTCGAAGACCGGCTTGGAGATCTTGGCCCTTTTCGACGAGCTGCACGCCGAAGGAAACACCATCATCTTGATCACGCACGAACAGGAAATCGCGAATTACGCGCACCGGAACATATACCTCAAGGATGGGATGATTCACTCCGATCAACCCAATCTGTCAAGAAGTTTAAATCCATTGAACGAAACGGACAGGAACCAATAATCGGCAGGAATTGAACCAGAATGGAGCTCTCCTATTGGACGTACGCACCAAGACAGGAATTAATAATCGACGGGAATTGAACCCAATCGCCTCAAATAGAAATCAAAACAGATAACAATATGAAACAACTCCTTTTAATCGCCGCGTGGGTATCCCTTCTTTTTATACCGATCCACGGCCAGTCGGTGCACACCCTTACCCTGGAAGAGAGCATTGAGATCGCGAAGGCCAAAAGCTACAGCATGCTGATGCTGGGGGAAGACCTCAAGATCGCGGAGTACAACCTGAAGTCGGCCACTAGCCGGCTAAAGACCCATATCGACATGACCTTGGGGACCCCTCAATACACCGAAACCATCGAGAGTTGGAAAGACACCACCGGCATCACCTTCTACTACCCGATCAAAGAGTTGGGCTACTCTACCGTGCTCACCATCAACCAGCCGTTGCCGACCGACGGGAATATCTTTATCCAGAACATGGTGTCGAGCGGCGAGAACCTGAACAACGATTTTCGCTCCTCCCGGATTCGCTCCCGCATTGGGTTCAACCAACCCCTGCACTCTTTTTATTCATACAACAGTATCCGGTCGTCCCTCAAAAGGGCCGAGTTGGATCACGAACGATCCAGCAAACAGTACCGGCGAGAAGAGCTGAACCTTGTCTACCAAGTGAGCA
>JAAYTC010000258.1 GCA_012518155.1 Bacteroidales bacterium
AGAATGCCCCAAAGGGAATGGACAAGAGGAGGTCGTTCATTATGTTCACCGTCCACGAGATGCTATCGTCTATCGCACCCCAGAGGAACGAAAAGTTCCTTTCGAGCCAGTTAATTCCTATTTCAATGTATTTTCCTAAATCGATGATTCTATTCATAACGTTATCGTTTTGATTTTACACGCATCCGCCTTATTGAAAACCGTTTGCATCTCCGTGGCTCGCTTATATATCGTTCGCTTGTTGTTTCAACTGCTTCACCTCTTCGTCCCCGAAACGGGTGGCCTCGATGATCAATGAAGTCTGTGTCACGAGGCCCAACAACCGTCCGTTATCACGGTCCACCACCGCCAACGGGTAGTGATTGCCCGATATAAGTGGCAGCATCTCCTCCACGGTATACTCTTTATACACGCTGGGCACCTCGCTTTTGAGGGCTTTCTCAAGCGATCCTTCTTTCTCTCTGGCCAGCTTGAGTACATCATTAAGCCAGACATACCCTAAGAACACCCGGTTCTCGTCTTCCAGTGGCAGGAAATGCACCCCCTCGGTACGCATCTTCCGTATCGCCCGCATGGGGCCGTCTTTCTTTAAACGGAGCCGTGCCGGTTTGGTAAACATAAGCGACTCGGCGGTGATAATCGTTTTCCGGTCTACTTTCTCCACGAACGCCTCCACGTACTCGCTCGCGGGGTGGGTCAAGATCTCCTCGGCGGTACCAATCTGTTCGATGATACCATCTTTCATGATCATGATCCGGTCGCCCAGCTTGATCGCCTCATCCAAGTCGTGGGTAATAAATACGATGGTCTTTTGCACCTTCGACTGGATCTGCAACAGTTCTTCTTGCATATCCGACTTGATCAGCGGGTCAAGGGCCGAGAACGCCTCGTCCATCAGCAGTACCTCCGTATCGTTCGCCAGCGCACGGGCCAGTCCCACCCGTTGTTGCATCCCCCCCGACATGGCCGCGGGGTATTGATCTTCGTATCCTTGCAGGCCCACGGTTTCGAGGGACGCAAGTGCTTTCTTTTCACGCACTTCCTTGGGCTCGCCCCTCAGTTCCAGGCCAAATGCCGCGTTCTCGAGAATGGTTTTGTGCGGGAGCAGCCCGAACTTCTGGAACACCATGCTCATCTCAAATCGCCGGGTATTGAGTAGCTCGTTATTGCCTTCTCGGGTGATGTCTTGGTCTTTAAAAAAAACCTTCCCCGCGGTGGGTTCGTTCAGTCGATTCAGGCATCGGATAAGGGTCGACTTTCCACTACCGGAGAGTCCCATCACCACGAAAATTTCGCCTTCGAATACTTCAAAGCTCGCTTTGTTTATACCCACGGCACACTTTGTTTTTTCGAGAATATCCGACTTGGATGCCCCTTTTTCGAGCATTGCCAACGCCTCTTTTTTTCGTTTCCCGAAAATGAGCGTCAGCTCCTCTACCCGGAGTTTTACATTATTATTGCTCTCTATACTCATTGTGTTGAAATTCACTAAAGTTAGACTATTCATGTCAGAATAGTTCTTTTTTCATTGGTCGTCTTTTTATAGTACCGCGTGGTCGCGTGCGCGGTTTGTTACCTCACGCCGCGAATTCTTCGGATGCGTTAAAAATAATAGCCCACGTTCACGTTGAATCGGCTGTTCCAACTCGGGTTCTCCACGCCCGAGCCCAATCCCATGCCAAACGAATCGGTCAACCAGGGTTGATTCTTCCCCATCGCGTAATCCACGTAGGCGAATATCGGCCCTGCCGTGATCAGCATCCCGGGAATAAGAAAGTGCGTATCGTGAAAGGCATCCACGTCTTTATCCACCATCGAGTAATCGATATAAGGCTGGATAGAGGTGATGGGCCCCCAGTTCACCGGAATGGTATACCCGAGCCCCGCCACGTAGATGGTGCCGTTCGACGCCACACCCCCGGTATACCCGTCGCCCCCGCTATACGCGGAACCATACGCGCCCATCTGTACTACGTCGAGCTCCTGTCCGTCGTCTCCTTTCGCGTTGTAGTCGTACCGGATCACCTCCGCCTTGAGGTTGAATCCTCCAAAATCGCCCATCACGTGACCCGCGAAGGCAGTCGCCAATTCCGATTCATCCAGCACCGAGTTATACAATCCACCTGCTTGAGCCGACGCTCCTACCTGCCACCCATCGGCAAAATGCCACACGAGGCGAGCGTTCACCTGGTCTTGTTCATGAAGGGTGGCGGCAACCGATTGAATCTCCCCGTCAGAATCCACTAAGGCACCCGTGTCTGGGATAATGTCGTAAGAATATCTTCCGGCGTACGCGTCAGCCCCGGGCCCCGTGGGCTCTGGCTGCCTGAAATAAGCCAGTGAAAGGTCCAACTTCTCTACCGGCTTCAGGTCGAACGCGATCCCCATATCGTAATCGTCCTCCAGTCCAAGGTAATAGGGTATCTGGAACCACCACGAGTGAGACGCCGCACCAGGGATACCGAACGGAACTTGGGTTACTCCCAGCTTCATATACACCTTATCTGTGAATTCGTATCCTAAGTAGCCATGATGAATAAAGTGCGTTTCGGATGAAGGGTAGAAGCGGTATTCGAAACTCAGGTCGATATCCGACAAGGAGCCATCCACGTTCAGTCGCCATGTATCCCACGTGGCTTGAGTAGACAACTTGCTCCCATCGCTTTCGTAGTTGGTCGACAGCAGGTTATAACGAACCGCTCCTCCTATTTTAAAACCCTCTTGTTTACCATCGGCTTGAGGGAACGCCTGTAATGAAATAATTGATAACGTGAAAAACAAACTAACTATTCTGTTAAGCCGAATGAGCGGATCCAAGCTTTCTTGGTATGTCACGGCGAAGAATAGTCTAACGAAGTGAACTCTTTTTAAAAACATACATTATTATTGATTACCCAAGGGATCCATCACAACGTGTCGTACAACGGCAATTCTTACCATTGAGCACGGTCGAAGGGAAAACATGTTGCGGATCAACAAGTCACAAGCGATCCAACACGTCGCAATTAATCACGTCGTGATTATGCACGACCGTGTAATTGCCCATCCAAGAAAGATAGGGATCCAAAAAATCAAGGCATGTTTGATGCCTTTTCGTAGGGTTCTAAACCTAAATCAACATGTGTAGTGGGATAAAAACATGATTTTCAAGAAGAAGTAACCACACGAGGCGCTACCGTGAAAATCAAACCCTGAAACATTTCGAAAGGAGTGGAGTGATAAAAAAACACCCCCCGCTTTCTAAACGAGGGGGCAAAGGTATAAAAACAAATGTAGACGATCAAGTTAATTTTGAAAACATAGGCCAATACCTGGCTATTGCGTTAACATTTAAAAACAAATAAGAAAACTGAAATTCAGGACCTTGCTCATAAGAACGAACTTGCATTTTTCTATTATTAATCAGTCCTATCCCGGGGATCAAGATAGCTTTTCAACGCTTCCACGTACTTTTCAAACGCATCGATTCCTTTAGAAGAGATCTTACAGACAGTGCGCGTGCGTTTTCCAATGAAACCTCGTTCCACCTTTATATACCCTGCTTCATTCAGTTTGTTAATCTGCACACTCAGATTACCCGCGGTAGCGCCAGTTTTCTCGCGGAGATAAACAAAATCGGCTTCTTCCACTGAAATCAGAATTGATATTACAGCCAAACGCAATTCAGAATGCAATAAGGGATCAAGAGGTTCAAACATAACTACCTCCTCCCTTTCGCGTAAAGAATATGGCCTGGAACTACCATCATCAAGAGGAACAATCCGGCAAAAATCAGGATAGAATTCGTCCCGTGAACCAACAAACAGGCAAGCGATAAAAGGATTCCACCGAACCCAGCTACAATTATCGGGCGAAAGTGGACAATAAGTCCGGTAATCGCCGTGCCACTGCCCATCAGCAGAATAACAACAAACAAAATTGGAAAGTTCCAAAAGAACATGGCTGCTACAGATATGACCAGTGCTGCTATCCCTAAAACCAGCCATATATATCCGATTACCCTATCGATATAAGTTCTTACCCCCTTCTCGTGCTTTTGAATGAAAAAAAACATTAGAGGGGCACCTATCAGTGGAATTAAAAACCAAAGATAGTTCACACGGTAATCACCGGTTGCCGATAAAAAATACCATACCAACAAGGATATCACTATCGTAGTGTATCCCCATACTAGAAAAGGCACCCCATGGCTTTTCTCCATCTTTTGACGCGTGTTTTGAATCATTCGAGCGATAAGTTCTAAACTATCTTTCTCGTTTAATTGTCTTTCTTCCATCATTTCTCATCTTTATAATTACAAATCGGTTTATAATATAAACTATTAAAAACAGCTCAAAAATAAACTGGTTTACAATATAAACCAATAAAACAATAGAATAAAACGCACCATTTAATGCTATTTAACGATTCCGGATTGAATTTAGTCTCTTCTTAATCTTCTTTCAGGATAGGAATTTCTCGTTTCACGCTCTGACTCAGTGAAATCATGGTTTCGGTGGCCACTACTCCTGGAATTTCTTGGATATGATTGTTGAGGAGATCCATCAGGTGCTCATTATCACGGGCATAAATCTTCACAAGCAACGTATACGCTCCTGTTGTGAAGTGACATTCGGTTACTTCAGGAATTTTCTCGAATTCTGGAACCACGTTTTTATACATCGATCCTTTTTCAAGCTTCACCCCAATATACGCGCTGGAAGCATATCCTAAAATTTTCGGATTAACGTGGTAGCCCGATCCGGTAATAACTCCATTCTCGATCATACGTTGCACGCGCTGATGAATAGCCACACGCGACACGCCACATTGCTCTGCAACATCTCTAAACGGGATCCGTGCATTTTGGGAAATAATTTTCAGTATCTGCCTGTCTAGTTTGTCAATTTTTTCCATGGGAAACGAAATTTATTTAATGATCCAAAAGTAATAAATTTCTATGATATTATGACAAAATGGAACCATAATTTTATGTAAATGGGCGTATGTTAGATAAAATGTACAGAAAAGGCCGCAAACTTATCGTTTTGATAAACTCACGAGATATTGCTCGGCGACCATTAAATCCAGCGGTGTGGTAATTTTAATGTTTGTTTCTTCGCCTTCGATAAGTTGGATTGGCAGTCCGTAATGCTCGGCCACGGAAGCGTCATCCGTAAAGGCAGTATTATACTCCGTTTCGTATGCTCTCTTTAACACATTAGCCGGGAAAGCTTGGGGTGTTTGTACGATTTTCAATCGGCTTCGATCGAATAACTTGTTGCCAGTTTCCGTGAGTACACGCACGCTGTTCACCTCGTCCACCACGGGTATCACTCCAATACCTCGCTCAAAAGCCATGTTGAAGCATCGCTCAATCAGCCTTCCCGTAACAAAAGGGCGTGCTCCATCGTGGATCGCAACTGTCTCCTCCTCCGACACTTCTCGTAACCCGTTTCGGACCGAGTGGAACCGAGTGTTGCCCCCGTTAACCACAGCATGAGGTATCACGAACTGGTGCCGACTACAAAGCTCCTCCCAGAATGAACGGTACTCTTCCGGCAAAACCAACACGATTCGGGTGCGGTAATCGTGCTCATGAAAAGCAGTCAGCGTATGCATTAACATCGGTTTCCCCGCGATGGAATGAAATTGCTTGGGCAATTCGCTGTCCGCACGCGTACCCTTTCCGCCCGCTACCACCACCGCGCAGAACTTCCTTTCAGGAATCATGCCATATCCTCCAACAGCTTTTGAAGTTCCTTATCGGTCTTGGTTAACCGCTCTTTGCATAAGGCAATAAGCTCCGACGCCCTTTTTACCTTCGCGGTCAAGACATCCACGTCTAGCTCACCTGCTTCGATCGACTGTACGATCTCTTCCAGCTCTTTTTTAGCTTGGGTGTAATTTATTTTTGTTGACATAATACCACTTGTTAAACTATTTCCTTGGAACTTGTTCCTGTAACGATAGAGTCCACGCTACCATCTTTAAAGCGTGTCACGATCGTATCTCCCTTCTGCACATCCTTCGACGAAGTAATCACTTTGCCGTTTTTTATCGAGAGGGTGTAGCCTCTACGGAGCACGTTCTCCGGCGATACCATCTGCACGAACTGCTCCACGTTTTTTATAAAGTGCAGCTCGTCGCGCAATCCCTCTCGTAGTGAATGCTGCAGTGAGATATGATGTTGCTGCAAGGCGGTGGTCTCCTCCTTTAAAACTTGACGAAGGGAGTGTTTCAGGTTAACGGTTATTTGCTGCAAGCCAATCATCTCCTTTTGCAATGCTTGCCGAAAGAGATGCCTCACGTTCACGGTCAACTCCTGCACCGTGGAGAACTCTCGCTGCAAGAAAAGCGACGATCGATGTACCAACGCGTTCGACAACGTTAAAAGATCGGACTGTTCTTTCAGTAGAAATGCCTCCGTTTCCTCTACCAGCCTCTCTTGCAACTCGATCAACTCCGTGGCGGTCTTCGTTACCAGCGCGATAAAAATCTCCGCCACCGCCGTGGGTGTCTTGCCACGCGTATGCGCCACGATATCTAACACTGTTATATCACGTTCGTGACCGATACCACTCACCACAGGCAGGGGAAATTGCGCAACGTTCGAAGCCAAGTGATAAGAATCAAAGCAGCTCAAGTCGGAACTGGCACCTCCTCCCCGGATAATAGCCACGGCACTGAATAATTCTTTATATTGGTACACTTTTTCCAGCGCAGCGATAATCGACTCCTCGCTACGATCGCCTTGCATCACCGCGGGGAACAGCTTCGTATAAAAACGAAATCCTCCCGGGTTATTATCCAGTTGATCTTTGAAATCTTCGTATCCCGCGGCGGTGGGCGACGATATCACGGCAATCCGGTTCGCGGGGGCCTCCATCACTAGCTCTTTGTTGAGCGACAACACCCCATCCTCTTCCAGCTGCTTCAGTACCCGCTGTCGATTTCGGGCAATTTCACCCAAGGTGAACGTCGGGTCGATATCGACCACCGTAAGAGAAAACCCGTACAGTTCATGAAAATCGACCGTCACTCGTACCAACACGTTGAGCCCCGAAGCGAAGGCTTGGCCCGTCTCTTTTTCAAAGAAGGGTGCCAACATACGGTACACGTTCGCCCAGATTATCCCCCGTGCCCTAGCAATGATTGACTGAGTATGCGCGTCCTTCTCCACGAACTCAAGGTAGCAGTGCCCACTTTGGTTACCACGCACGTCGCTAGTCTCTGCACGCAACCAGTAGGCCCCGGGGAGCGAATCTCGAATCGCACCTCGTACTTGCCTGTTTAATTCCGATAAAGAGAAGGAAGATTCCATTCAAATTTCAATTAAGTTACCCGAGGCACGCGAACAAACTACCTAAGGCACGCGAATAAGTTACCCAAGACATCCAAAACATCCGGTTATTACAATCTAATTCGATAAGTATGCTGTTTAAACGGCTCCTCCACCACGAAGTAAAGGTCGTTATTGTTTTTCCGGACCTCCTCTGTTAGAGGAACAAACACGGAATGGTTATCGCTGATCGACAATTCTTCTACCAGGCCTCCAGCCTCATCCAGTATTCGCACCCTGTACGCGTCCCCAGTAAAGGGTGGATCCTTTACCGTGACTGTATATCCACTGGAAGTGACAGGCTCAATCAGCCATCGATCGCTTATGACTCTTTTTGAATTCACGGGCAAAGTTCGCAATACCTTGTTCATTGCCTTTGTAAAATCGGGGATACCATACCCGTAAATCGAATCGGGCGCGTTAAATCTGTCGGAAGAGTGTTTAACGATATTCACCAAATCGTCGCGATGCAATTCGGGATTCACTGACCACAACGAAGCGATCAGCCCTGCCAAAAAAGGAGAAGAGAGCGATGTGCCATTCGTGTAGCCAATGCGTCCATCCTGCCCGATTGTCACCGTTCCTCGCCCCACGGAAACGAGGTCGGGTTTTACACGCCCATCGGCCATTTGCCCCCGCGAACTAAAAGAAGCAATCACGCTATCAACCCCAACCGCCCCCACTGCTAACACGTTTTGCGCATCCCCGGGGGGGGTCGACTTTTGCCATTGCTTGTTGCCCTCGTTTCCCGCGCTTACTACCACGATCATCCCTTTCTGGAATGCCTTATCGGCGGCGCGCGACATAATCGAGACCTTTCCCGTGAGGTCGTCGTGTGAGTAATTTAGCGACGAGTCGTTGAATTGATTATATCCCAGCGACGTATTTACCACATCCACCCCCACGCTGTCGGCATACTCGATAGCCTGCACCCAATAATCCTCTTCGACCGGGAACTCACTCGCGACATCCTCAGAGCGAAGAAGCCAATAGGAGGCCTCGGTTGCCGACCCCATCATCTTCCCAGGTCGGTTTATAGCCATCGTCGACAACACTTTAGTACCGTGATCACTCGAAGAGAAAATAGAGCCTCCCGGCACGAAATCGGCATACCCTCGCAACTCCATGGTATCGAACCACGGTATCACGTCGAAATTCGTGAACCCCGCGTCGATGACTCCCACCCCGATGCCTTTTCCTTGGTAACCTGCACGGATCATGGGAGCGGCGTTGTGTAGGCTAAATTGAGCACTCGTAACACCAAAGAGCGATGGCTCGGTATCATGGTCGTCAAAAAAACCCGCATCTCCTATCTCCAACCTGGGGCGGAATTCTTCCCGGCTGTATCTATCAACGCCCCTCCACACGTATTTAACGGAGTCGACAAACGGCAATGATTCCACGCGATTAATTGCCATGCTATCGCTCATCTCCACCACCAAAGTGTTAAGCCATTTACTGTGCGCCACTATCTTACCCCCGGCCTGTTCTACAAGCCTGAAATAATCCCTCGAGATGGGTAAATCCGACTCATCGATGGTTACTCCTTGCCGACCCCTTCTCGCGACGGCTTGCCGCGAGAGAAACCGATACGGCTCATCGAGCGGGTATTCTACTGATCCTTTATCGCTCAAGTACGCGCGAAACTTATACGAAATCGTTGCCGAAGTGGCAAGAGAAGTGGTTAATGAAGCAGGGATCGCGAGAGAAGTAGATGTTACAGAGGGAAACGATAAAAAAAACAGCAAGCAAAAGAGGTGGACAAACTTCATTGGTTAATCATTTTTTGTAAAATTATCTCGTATTTTCTGTCTCCTTTTTAAAATTATAAAGAGAGAGAACGCCAACAACACACAGCCGGCCAAGATCAAGTAATATTCATTCCAGTTACCACTTTCCTGATACCGAGGAAAGGCGATATAGGCCATCACCGCGCTATAGGCCAGTAGGGCAAGTGGCAAAATTATATGTCTTTTATTTTTTATCTGCATACGATGCCTTTAATGTTTCGGCAAAGCGATGAATTTTTTCTTTGGAAAGCTTCACGACCAGATCTTCATTTTCGATCATCTGGTTCGTGATAATTCGTTCCCAAAATCTCAATTTCTTAATATTGACCTCCCCGCCGAAGTAGTCTCGGACCGCCGCGTGGCGATTCAGTTCATCCGGATACGCATTATCTAACTGTTGTTGGGCTTTTTCTCCAGAAAACAAACAACTGATAAACAATCCCAAATGTTTTGAAACCAGCAAATCACGGTTCTTTATCGAGAAATCGGCGATCACTTTTTGTATTTTCCCGTAATGAATAGAACCACCGATTATAATGGAATCGTATTTAGAGAGGTCGGGAGTAAATTCCCTCCGATTCAGGTTGCAGATATCTACCTTCCCGTCCATCACCCGAAACAGCTCGCGGGCACATTTCTCCACGGCTCCATGATTTGATGCAAAAACGATAAGTGTATTATCCATAAGTCAACATTTCGTTAAAAACCCTCATTCATTTGAAATGAGCCAGTACCGTGGATAGGAACTCGTATGATTTCCCCACGCTGTTTATCTCAACCGCCTCGTCAGGCGAGTGAGCACCCGTGATTGTAGGGCCAAAAGAGACGATGTCGAGTGGTTGCTCCACTTTCGATTGTATGATCCCACATTCCAGTCCTGCATGTATAACCATCACCTTTGGTCTCTCGCTATACTTTTCAAAATATATTCGCTCCATCGCCCTGAGCAACTCCGAATGGGCGTTGGGTTGCCAACCGGGGTAATCCCCTCCAAACTCCACCTTCGCGCCGACCAGCATGAAAAGGCTTTCAACCGATGAACAGACCCAATCTTTCCTGCTCTCCGAAGAGCTTCGCACCAGCAGTTTTACCTCGATACTTTCATCGTTCGATTTCACCAGTGCCAAGTTAAGTGAGCTCTCTACCACTCCGGGGAAATCGGCTAGGTAACTCACCACACCGTTGGGACAACCTTCCACGGCATTAATCAGGTCGTCCTGCACCTCCACCGGCAAAAGCGTTTTCGGCATCTCTGTCGGTTCCGCTTTCAATGAAATCATCTCCTCTATGCCCGCGAAGTCGTCACGAAAAAGCGATTCATACTCTGCTACTAAATCTATCAGGTCGTCCGAAAGTTCCTCGGGGATAGTGAGTACAACAAACGATTCACGGGGAATAGCATTACGGAGCGAACCTCCTTGGATGCTTGCCACGCGGGCCTCGTAATTGCTTACAACATCTTTCAGGAATCGATTCATTAGCTTGTTGGCGTTCGCGCGCCCCAAGTGAATTTGAACACCCGAGTGTCCCCCTTTTAATCCCTTCAGGCTGATCTTGTACGCCACGTCCCCTTTATCAATCTCGGTGTCGGCTTTGTACCGGAAAGTAACATTTACATCCCGTCCCCCCGCGCATCCGATGCAGAGTTCGCCATCTTCTTCGGTATCGAGGTTCAGCATCAAAGTGCCTTCCAAGAACCCCTTTTCCAGCCCATTGGCACCGTCCATTCCCACCTCTTCGTCCACGGTGAACAAGGCTTCAATGGCCGGATGTTCCACGACATCATCTTCCAACACGGCCATCATCATCGCGCAGCCGATACCATTATCTGCCCCGAGAGTAGTAGAGCGCGCCCGTACCCAGTCGCCATCGACATACGTGTCAATCGGGTCACGTGAAAAATCGTGCTCGACCCCGCTATTCTTTTGAGGCACCATATCGAGGTGCGACTGTAGAATAATGGTCTTCCCGTTTTCGTATCCTTTTGTGGCCGGTTTTTTGATCACCACGTTCCCCGCCTTATCTTGATTCACCTCCAGGTTCAACCGTTTCCCGAAGTTCATGACAAACTGGGTTACTTGTTCCATCTGTCCTGTTGGCCGTGGAATACGCGTGAGTTCGTGGAAATAGTTCCATACATTTCTCGGGTATAGATTTCGGACCTCTACTATCGCCATAATATTTATACTTTATTTTGTTTTAATTGTTTCTAATGAGGTATCGGCACGCTTCACGTGGGGCATGGCAAACACGCCGAATAAACCGTACAGTATTTGCCAAACCGATTGAATAGCAAATACAGCACCGGCGAAGGCAAGTGCTTGACTATCGGCCACCCCTAAAATAAGAAGCGAGGAGATAACCACGAAATGCCAAGGACCAATTCCGCCCTGAACCGGCACTGAAATGCCTATGTTGGTCATCGCGAACACGATTAACCCCGCCAATGGCCCCAGATTCTTCGTAAAATCGAATGCAAAGAAGCAAATGTAAAAATACAAATAAAAACAGAACCAGAGTAAAATCGTGTAGATTATTATCTGTTTTTTCTCTTTCATCCGAGCAATCAACTTCATGTCGTACTTAAGCGTCGAAAGATAGATCTTTAATTTTCTCACCATCTTCGTCTTCTTGAACATAGTAAAAAACAGGATCGTGGCAAGTATAAAAAGAGCCAGTATCACGTACAACCAAGGAGAGGAAAAAAACTGTATCACGCTCTCTCCAACCTGCGGGTTATCGTTAAAGTAAGAGATAAAAAAATCGATATAAAATACCACGCTAAAGAAAATAACGGTCAGCCCCGCCACGATATCCACCATTTTATCCACCAGGAAGGTCTCGATCGTTTTCGATAAAGGGATCTTATCGTATTTGCTTACTACCCCGCATCGCCACACATCGCCTGCCCTCGGCAAAACGAAGTTTACCGCGTAGTTGCCCAAGGTAGCGTAGATGAGGCTTGAACGGGGAGGATGATATCCCAGCGAGTTAACGAACAGTTCCCATCTCAACCCCCTGAATATATTACCTATTAAACCGAAAATCAAGGAAAAGGCAATGATCCCAAAATTGGCCGACTCAATGATTTCCCACAGCTCTTTCATATCGGTATTCCGATACATGAGCCAAATGATTGATAATCCGAGTGCCAAAGAGAACAAGGTCTTCAGCACATTTTTAGCGGATTCAGAATTCATTTTCACAAATTAAAATTGACTTATAACTGTTTCTATGCACCTCTGTATTACAGAAGAGCCCGCTTACAAGCCTTATGATTCGCTATATACAGACTGAAGCAGAACCTTGGTCCATGTCGCACTGTATCTCGTTTTTTTAGAACGAGTTTGTCTCATTTTCTGTAATAAAATGTTACCTTTGCGGCGGTAAAGATAGTGAAAGCCGAGTGCAATGTCAAGCTTGCTTGAAACATTGCCGAGGCGCATCCTATCTTCTCTAAAGATAGTCTTATCTTCTCTAAAGATGGCGAAGCCTATCTTATGCAAAGATAAGGAATAATCGGCATATGACAATGTTTCCGGTAAAAGCAAAGAAAAGCCTGGGGCAACATTTTCTCAAGGATAAAGAGATCGCGCGGAGGATAGCCGCGACGCTCGACGATGTTGCCGGACTTCCCATCTTGGAGGTGGGTCCGGGTACCGGTATGCTCACTCAATTCCTTTTAGAAAAAGAGAGAGACCTAACCGTCGTTGAGATCGATCACGAATCGGTGGCCTATCTCGACCGTCATTTCCCTCAACTGGAAGGAAAAATTCTCCAACAGGATTTTCTACGAATGGATTTACCGTCATACTTCGACGGCAATCTCTGCATTATTGGCAATTACCCTTACAACATATCATCACAGATTTTTTTCAAAGTACTCGACAACAAATATATTATACCTTGTTGTGCCGGTATGATCCAGAAGGAAGTCGCCGAACGCTTGGTCGCTGCTCCCGGCAAAAAAACCTATGGCATACTTAGCGTGTTGCTGCAGGCGTGGTACGATGTAGAATACCTCTTCACGGTAGACGAACAGGCGTTTGTCCCTCCGCCCAAAGTCAAATCGGCAGTCGTCCGCCTTACTCGAAACAAGCGAAGGCGTCTCGCCTGCGACGAAAAATTATTCAAAAAAGTAGTAAAAACGGGGTTCAACCAGCGCCGCAAGATGCTTCGGAACTCCATCAAATCGCTGCTACCCGACGAAACTCCATTACCTGACGACCCCCTGCTCACGAAACGCCCCGAGCAGTTGTCGATCGAGCAATTTGAAGAGCTGACCAACCTGTTGGAGCCTTTGGTAATATGACTATTTCGTTAATGAATTGATTTAATCACGACTAAAAGAGTGAGATCATGGCGGAAATTAAACTATTCTATCATAAAGACGGCATCGTGAGAGTAAGCCGCAGCTTGGAATTCCTGAAATCAAACCCCATTCACAACTTCCTTTGGATCGACCTGAACGACGTGGACGAAGAGGTGGAAAACGAGCTGGAAGACTTTCTCAAAATTTATATCCAAGAAGAGGAGGAGATGATCGAGATCGAGATGTCGTCGCGCTACATCGAGACGAACGATACGTTGGTTGTGAACTCCAACTTTTTATTGTCGAATTTCGAGACTGACCCCGTATCCTTTATCCTGAAAAACAACATCCTTGTCACCGTGCGAGCCGAGGAGTTGATCTCGTTCCACGAAACGGTAAAAAAAATATCGGCCAACCCGAAAAATTACCCCAGTGGAGCTCACGTGCTTGTCGCGCTCCTGGAGACCCGGGTAGAGTTTGATGCCGACATGATTGAGAATATGACCCAGAAAATAACGCAACTCAGTAATTCGCTCTCGATGCAGGAGGCCGACGAGGAGCTGCTTACCGAAATCAAGAACTTACAAGAAAAAACCATGATGTTGCGTGAGAATATCATAGACAAGCAGCGGGTGGTGTCCAGCATGCTCCGGAGCGAATTTATTCCCATCGAGTTGCAACCCAAGCTCACCATCATCATCAAAGACATCAACTCGCTGGTGGAGCACATTAAGTTCAGTTTCGACCGTCTCGACTACCTACAAGACACCTTTCTCGGTTACGTGAATATCGAACAGAACAAAATCATCAAAATATTTACCATTGTTTCGGTGATTTTCATGCCCCCCACCCTCATCGCGAGCATCTACGGGATGAACTTCGATATCATGCCCGAACTGGATAAAAAGTGGGGCTACCCCGTGGCATTGGTTGTCATGGTGCTCTCGTCCCTCTTTATCCTTTACTATTTTAAGAAACGAAAATGGCTTTGAGTATACCTACTCGAGCATGAAATTCATCACCGGGCTCTTTTCAGGAAATATCTTCGAATAGGGCTCTTCTCTTTCTCCCGTGTGATACCCTAGAAGCAGTTGCGCGAGATCCCCGATATCCACTTGAATGGCAACATGGCCGGTAGCTTCAGCTTGTGCGGGCAGGGCAATATTATTTTCTTCAATCAACTCATCCTTCACGGAAATAGCAAAAGGCTTTCCTTTGTACCCTTCGTCGAACAGCGACAGCAGGTACTGGGCGTCTATTACCCTTGCCATCCCTATCAAGTTCTTTTTCGGGGGAAAATCAAACAAGGCTCCCTCATCCACGATGGCCTTGAAATCATCAAAAGTCTTCTGCACCGTCATATCCTGTTTTCGGTAATACCGATCGAACTCGTTGTAGGCCTCCCTCAAATTCCAGCGGTGCTTCGACATCAACTCTTTCAGTGAAGGCAGTTCAGCTGTACCGGGATCAAACGCCCGAGCGAAACCATACTTTGCATACAACTCCATCAACCATTTTTCCTGCGGGACCAATAACATAAGCGGTACCCCTCTACGCTTCGCCACGTTAAACCCCTCTATCAAAAGTGCCCGCGTGTACCCTCTTTTCCGGTACTCGGGCAACGTGCAAACACCGGAAAGATAAATCACCGGTATCTCTTTCCCGTGAAACGAGAATTTGTAATCGAGCATTTGCAAAGAGGCCACCGCTGTCGTGCCCTCCATGTAAAGCAACGTATTCTCAGGCCGGTATTTATCGCGAAAATAGAGCTCCATGTAATTATCGGGATCCCCGAAGCATCTTTTCCACATATTCCACACCTGTTGTCTTGAAGAGTTATTAGCCAGTTGTATCATCTCGTGTTTTAAATCGCGCGTTATATTTTTCCAGTAAGATATCGGGTTGGTAGGAAAGCTTTGCTTTGCGTAGATTCTCCATGCCCATATCCTCTTCCCTGTTGATATACATGAAGTCAGCCGCCTCGTTCTCGACAAACTGCTGGTTAATAATTGTATATGCCCCATGTATCGTGTTAAACGCCTTTTCGACGTGCACGATAAAAGTATCCTCGGTCAAAGGTTCACCGATCGTGAAGGCAATTACCTCGTTGTTCACCACGATCGCCCCTCCTTTCAATCCGAGATGATCGAAATGCTCCAGCATCAGCGTGGTAGCAAAATCGTCGTACACCAACGTGGGATCCCTATCCTGTCGGTTAAGCTCCATCCATCTTTCGAGTGCCTCTTTACTTGCACTCACCATCTCGGGATTACGTGAAAGCGATTGATACTCCCACTCATTTTCTCTTTTAAACCGGTTAATATGATTCCGTTTACTTTGCAGTTTTTTCCCTCTCAAGTGGATTAACTTCTCCGAAGTATAAATATAATCCGACACGCTTCGGTTCAGTTGATAGTCAAATTGCCCCGGCAGCACCTTATCGATCTTATGAATCATCTCATTGGTTAGCCCCCTGATTTGAAAAACCGATTCAAATTGCTTGTGGTCTTCAACGATCATGTCGATACCCACTCTAATATCACCCGTGCCAATTGGTTTGAGGTAAGAGTTCCGGCCGTAATTGTCTTTAAATCGGATAAACAACCACCCGTTTGCCACGGCGAACTGCGTGTTAAATTTCTTTCCCCAGGAGTACAAGTTAGTGAAACAGAGATCCGATGCTCTATAATTTTGATATTCAAGATATGAGTCAATCGTATCTTTATCCTCCAACTCTATCGATCTGAATGTCAGCATATATTTAGCTACTTTCTTAGACTATTCTATTCGTATGGCCCCGTTTGTGAGCCCGAATAAATGAACAACTCTTCTCACGAAAAGTTTATTAAAAAAACCGGATACAAGACTTACCCGGCTATAAAGGAGTTTTTCTCCTTTGTAATTTTTTTCTATTTCGAGGTTTTAAAATCGCTTAAAACCTACTATTTCACGTACATCTTTGAGCGTGGCGGCGGCACTTACCCTCGCCTTTTCAGCCCCTTCTTGGGCTACCTTCCGAAGATACGTGTCGTCGCTGCTTAGCTCGATCACCCGCTCCCGAATGGGTGCGGTAACCGTGATAATATCCTCCGCCAGTTGTTTTTTGAGATCTCCATACCTAATCTCACACCTATTCCACAGGTTCTCGTAATGCTCCACCACTTCGGGTGTAGAGACCACCCTCAAGATCGTGAACAGGTTCTCGATATAGTCAGGCTTTTCAGAATTAGGTACAGTAGGCCCGGAGTCGGTCAACGCTCTCTTCACCTTTTTTTCAATCTCCTTAGGCGTATCGCTCAAGTAGATAGCATTCCCTTCCGATTTTCCCATCTTACCGCTACCGTCCAATCCGGGAATCTTCACCAGCTCCTCTCCAAAGTTATAAGCCACGGGCTCTTTAAAATAGTCCACCCCGTAAAAGTTATTGAACCGGCGTGCAAACCGGCGCGTCATCTCCAAGTGCTGCTCTTGGTCTTTTCCCACGGGCACCTTATCGGCACGGTGCACCAAGATATCGGCGGCCATCAGAGCAGGGTACGTGAGCAGCCCCGCGTTCACGTTATCGGGTTGCTTCCGTGCCTTCTCCTTGAAAGAGGCAGTCTTCGACAATTCACCGAGGTAGGCATGCATGTTCAGGTAGAGGTACAACTCGATGGTCTCCTTCACATCGCTCTGCACGTAGATGACCGACTTCTCGGGATCGATCCCTGCCGCGAGATAATCCACGAGCACGTTTTTCACGTTCTCGTGCAACATCTTCGGGTCGGGATGCGTGGTGAGCGAATGCAAGTCGGCGATAAAAAAATAACACCTGTTCTCCTCCTGCATCCGTATAAAGTTGCGAAGTGCCCCGTAATAGTTACCCAAATGTAATTTCCCTGTGGATCTAATACCACTTAAAACTATATCCATGATTATCCGTTATTCCATTTTGCATTCAAGTTCCGCCTGTCTCCGCCGATCCTACGGCCTCCGCTGATTCGCCAGCCTCCGCTGATTCGCCTGTCTCCGCCGATCCACACACGACTAAATTATCGACAGACAAAACTTGAAATATCCGTTGAACCTGCAAAGGTAATAAAAATATGACTTACCCCCTTACGCACCACCGAATATGCAATGATCTAACTTTTTCTCGCCTGGTTTGTTTAAAACATATCAATAACTTGCACGAAGCACGTTATTTACAACCAAAACTATTAACTCTATGCAACTACAAAAAAAATACGGGTTGTCGCTACTTCTTATAGCCTCCCTTGTGACTCTTTCGTTCGCTACCTCCTGCGAGAAAGAGGATCGCGTTAAAGATGATAAAGAACTGGAGAATATCGATGACCCCGATCCCATCTTGAGAGGCGGGGCACTGTTTTTAGTGATCGATGAAGAGAGCATCGACGATGATGAGAGGCCGAACAATTTCAGGGATTCGGATATCAACGACGATCTGGCGGAGGTGGGCTTCCGTGAGCCGTTGCCCTATTTCGTGAGAAACGTGGGGAAAAGAATCTGGCTCTACACGGGACAAGTAGGCGACGAAGGGTGGTTTGCCCCAAAGACGATTCCCAGCTCCTGGGAAAATGTAGGTCCCACGGGCAACGGAACGCGCAACTTCTTCGCCGGCATGAACGGCTCGGAAGACCTACTGGATGAGATTCCAAACGTCACCCCTCTCCGTGCCACCGGCCTCGCCATGTTGAAGGGTGTCACCATCTACGCTGTGGTGTACGATAGCGATATCTCGATAAATTACGACCCGCTGGAAGGGAGTTTAAAAGGCTCTACGCTGGGTGTCGTAGCCCTCACCGTGTTGGATGTAGTGAAACGTACCGACGGTTCAAGCTCGTCGCTCCCCAAGGTAGCCGTTCGTATCGAAAGTGTCAACGAAGTATCCAATCTACCGTTGTCGCTATTTTCAAACGCACCGGTACCTCGATCCTCCTCCGAACCGAAGGACATCACGCCCCCGGCTAATTACGATTCTCCTGTTTTCACGGATGCCCCCTAATTAGCCCGAAACATACACCCACAACGTCATATAAGTGCCCCTACTTGGGCACTTATTTTATTTAGATGCACGATTTATTGAATTTTTTAAACAAAAAAACGTAAGTTTGCAACTCAAGCAATTCATCAACGCATGAACAAGATTATTACCATCAGCCGTGAATTTGGTAGTGGCGGCCGTGAGCTTGGCAGGTATTTGGCCGAGGCCCTTGGCATCGCTTATTACGATCAAGAGATCATCACCCAAATTGCCCAGAAAAGTGGCTTGGCGGAAGAGTACGTCAATAGCATCGTGGAAAATCGCCCCCTCACCTATTACCCCATCACTAGCGCGCAGACACTCACCGCACCCATCACTCCCCCCTTTGACTTCAGCATGAAGGTGTATACCGAACAGATCAATATCATTGAAGATCTGGCTTTGAAGAGCGACTGCGTGATCATTGGTCGCGCTGCCGATTACATCCTTCGCGATTACCGCCCCATCAACATGTTTATCCATGCCGATATGGAATCCCGTATGAAACGCTGCCGTGAACGGGCGACGGAGGATGAGCAGTTATCCGACACCAAACTAAAGTCACGCGTTCAGGAGGTCGACAAGAACCGGGCCAAGTACTACCGATTTTTCACCGGACGGAAGTGGGGCGAAAAAGAGAATTACGCCCTCTGCATCAACACCTCCAACACCGTGATAAAGGATATTGCAACTCCCTTGGCGCAGCTACTGAAATCGATGATAGAGTGCCGGGGACGATCCAAATAACGATCAACAACGTTACATCCCCCGACCAACACCGTTACATCTCCCCAGGCTCAAGGATTGCCGTCCCCTTCTTAGCGCTCTTCGCGTGGCGGAGCATCGAATCAGCCAGGTAGTTTGTCGACATCGGGCGCATCGATTTGAACAGCCCCAATTTGTTAAAAAACTGGATCATTGCCACCCCTGCTCGCTCCATCGTCCGGTCGCTCCCTTTCCTAACCAGCGCGGGCGGGCGGAAGATCGTCAGTTTCGGAAACCCAAGTTTCTGCACCTCCTCGTCCAGCTCCCCTTTCATCCGGGCGTAAAAGAAGGGCGACTTGGGAGAAGCATTGGTCGACGAAACCAGCAGCAGCGACTCCACTCCGTTCTCC
>JAAYTC010000259.1 GCA_012518155.1 Bacteroidales bacterium
CGAATCACGGGGAGCGACAGAGTCATTTGGACATAACGAAAAAACTACAACCGTTGGTTGAATCGGGTATTCGAGTGTTTGTCGTGCCCGGGAACCACGATGTGAACATTCCCAACGCGCGAGCGTACGTCGGCGAAACACCCGCTCCGGTATCCTCTATATCTGCCGAAGAATTCGCTGAAATCTACGCGCCGTTCGGGTACGGCAATGCCTTCACTACGGATGATGCATCCCTTAGTTACCTCTCGGCCATTAACGACACTACATGGCTTCTCGCTTTCGATACCAACCGGTACGATGAACACGCCGATCGCCCCATTACCGCGGGGAGGATCCGTCCCCAAACGATGGAATGGGCACTGAACATCTTGGATAAAGCGCGGAAGGACAACATCACGGTGCTGGGAATGATGCACCACGGGCTGGTAGAGCATATGCCCTACCAGTCGGATCTGTTCTCCGCGTACCTGATGGAAGAATGGGAGCGTCAAGCCGATCGGTTGGCCGACGCGGGGCTGAAGGTGGTCTTTACCGGCCATTTTCACTCCAACGACGTGAGCCGACGCGTTTCGACGGCCGGGAACAGGATATACGATGTGGAGACCGCCAGCTTGGCGCAATACCCTTTTGCCTACCGGATCATGGAATTAAAAGAGGGGCAATTATCGATCGACAGCCGGTTCGTGACCTCCATCCCGAGCAACCCCAACTTGAAAGCGGAATACCGTGAACGGATGAAAACCATCGCGCGTAGAGTGGCCCGCGGTCGTATTGAAGGGATGGGGCTGCCGATGCCGGAGGAGACGCTGGACGCGTTGGTCGACTTGATTGCCGGGATGAGCGTCATGCATGCGCGGGGCGATGAAAAACCGGACGAAGAGATGAGGGAGGCAATAGGGCTCTTCGCGGCCCTGCTCGGGGGCGAGGCGGATATGGATTCGTTTACGTTCGACTTCCCACCGGAGGATAATCGGCTTATTATCAATCTGAAAAAAGATAAAAATGAATGAATAATGCTAAAACGATGGCTTTTATTTCCTAATAAAGTCTATATTTGCACCCGATGGTTGTTTATGCAACTAAAATAAGGCATGATTAAAGTAACGGAACGAGAAATATTCGATATACTGACCGGAAAGATTTCGGGGATCATCAACCGGACATTGCTGAAGGCCTTTTCCCGTGAAGGAATAGATATTACCACGGAGCAATGGACGGTTCTTTCTTGTTTATGGCGAAAAGACAAGGTTAGCCAGCAAGTGATTTGCGACCTGACCCAAAAAGACAAACCGAGCGTTACGCGTCTTATCGATAACCTGGAAAGGAAAAATCTGGTCGTCCGGGTACCGGATACGGCCGATCGGCGAATCAACCTTATCCACCTCACGGCCGAAGGAGCCTCGTTAAAGCAGAAAACCACCAAGGTGGTTCGCCACGTGGTGAACACGGCGGTGGAGGGAATCCCTCACGATACACTGCTTCAATCGAAAGATATCCTGATACGAATTATGCGCAATTTGGAACAAGGTTGACCCTGGTTGGGGTTTGTGGAAAAAAACTGCATTTTTGCAAAAATGGTTGTCTAACTAACTATTATGGTATGAGAAAAACTGGAATAATAATCATCAGCTTAGGCTGTGTTTTTGCTTCACAGGCTCAGAGGCCAGTGAACCTGGAAACGTGCCGGCAATGGGCATTGGAGCATAACAAAACCCTGAAAGTGGCCAAAGAGAATGTGCGTGCCGCAGAAGCGATGTCGAAGGCCGCGTTCACGCAGTTCCTACCCAACTTTTCGGCGACCGGAGCCTACCTCCACAATCAGAAGAACCTCTCCTTGATGGGGGAGGATGCCTACCTGCCGGTAGGGGTGCTGGATGGCACGGGAAATTTCGGTATTGGAGTCACGGAAACCTCCGTCCCTACGATCCACGATGATGGGACGCTCTCCTTCGGCGAGTCGTCCGTGAACAACCGATTCACCACTGTGGATGGCCAAATGGTTCCCTTGGATGCGCAGGGCCAACCCTTCGATCCACAGGTTCATCCCGAAAAGATCGATTGGAAGAATTACGCGATGTTGCCTAAGAGCGCGATGGAGTTTGACGCGCGCAACATTTTCGTGGGAGGGATCAGTTTCGTGCAGCCGCTGTTTATGGGCGGCAAGATCGTGCAACTCAATGCCATCGCGAAGTCGAACGTTAAAATTGCCGAAGCGCGGGTGGAAGAGCAGATCGAAACCCTTCTGCTGAACGTGGATAAGGCCTACTGGCGGGTCGTCTCGGTGGAAAATAAAGCAACGTTGGCGAGAGAGTACCGCGGGTTGGTCGACGAGCTGAATAGGAACATGGAGGCGCTCCATGAAGAGGGGATGGTTACGAAGGCCGACGTGCTGAAGGTGCGGGTTAAACTCAACGAGGCCGATGTGTCGTTGGCAAAGGTGGAGAACGGGCTGACCCTCTCGAGGATGGCGTTGAACCAGCTGTGCGGGCTGCCCCTGGAGGAGCAGGTGGTGCTGGAGGATGCTGCGTTGGAAGAAAGCCTTGACTTTCCTGAACAGGTTCCCTTTGATCGGGTGTGGGCGAACCGTCCGGAGATGAAGATACTGCGGCAAGCAGGGAATATAGCGGCAGCCAATAAAAAGATGCAGATCTCCAATTTTTTACCCAGCATCGCGTTGACAGGGGGGTACGTGGCGACCAACCCGAATCTGTTCAACGGGTTTGAAAAGAAGCTCAACGGTATGTTTACTTTCGGGGTGACCGCCTCGGTGCCGCTGTTTCATTTTGGCGAGAAGCGTCATGCATTGAACGCGTCGCGTTCCCAGGCGGTGATCGCCAAGTTGGAGATGGAGGAGGCCAAGGAGAAAATTGAACTTCAGGTGCATCAAAATAGGCATCGGGTGGAAGAGGGGGTGAAAAAACAGGCCGCCACCCGGCAAAATATAGCGCAGGCCGAGGAGAACCTTAGGTACGCGAGGGAGGGATTCAACGAGGGGGTGATTACGTCGACCGACCTGTTGATGGCGCAGACCGCGTGGTTGTCGGCGCGTTCGGAATATATCGACGCAACCATCGAAGTGAAGCTAAACAGTGCCTATTTAAAGAAATCGCAGGGAACGCTTTCTTATGAGGCGGATTCATTATAGAGCAGAGCCGAACACGAAACATGCATAAAATCAAAAGCAATCAAATAAAAATGAGCAAGGAAAATAGAGAGAGCGTGCGTAATTTACAGATAGCGCTCGCGGGATTGATCGCGATTATCGTCGTTCTTTTCATCATCGGGTGGATCATTTACAAACCCGAGCCCGTCGTTATTCAAGGGTATGCTGAGGCCGCCGAAGTACGGGTTTCCGGCAAGTTGGCGGGACGGGTCGAGCGGTTCCTCGTGGAAGAGGGGCAATGGGTGGAGCAGGGCGATACGCTGGTACATATAGATAGTCCCGAAATTCATGCCAAGCTGGCACAAGCCACGGCAGCCCAAAACGCTGCCCTTGCGCAGGATCGTAAAGCACGAAAGGGCACGAGGGACGAGGTGGTACGCGGAGCCTACGAGGTATGGCAACAAGCGGAGGTAGGCGTGGATATCGCTAAGAAATCGTACGACAGGGTGGAGCGCCTTTTCGAAAAAGGGGTGGTCACTGCCCAAAAAAGGGATGAAGCGGAAGCGCAATTCTTGGCGGCGACGGCCCAATCGGCGGCGGCTAAGACGCGGTATGATATGGCGGTGAGTGGTGCGGAACAGGAGGACAAGGCGGCCGCCGAGGCGTTGGTTAACCAAGCGAAAGGTGCGGTACAGGAAGTGGAGGCTTACATGAGCGAGGTTGTGCTGGTCGCCCCTATCTCCGGAGAGGTGACCGATATTTTTCCACGGCAAGGCGAGCTGGTTGGCACGGGGGCGCCCGTCATGAACATCATGGACTTGACCGATGTGTGGTTTACCTTCAACGTCCGTGAGGACCTGCTTGAGGATATGAAAAAAGGGGCGACGATTCGGGTGAAAATTCCCGCATTGGGCGACCTAGAGGCCGCGCTGGAGATTACCGGCTTGAAGGCGATGGCTTCATTCGCCACCTGGAAAGCGACAAAGACGACCGGCGATTTCGATGTTCGCACGTTCGAAGTAAGGGCGAAGCCTATTGAACCCATCGAGGACCTGCGACCGGGGATGACCGCGTTGGTGGTACGATAGAAGGGGGATGAGGATGCGATCTTTTCTAGAAAAAATAAGGGATGTAACCTATCGTGAATGCCGAAGGCTGCTTTCGAGGCCCATCTACCTGCTGACATCGGTAGGCGCGATGCTCTTCTGTTACCTCTTTTTCCTAACGTTCATGGGGGAGGGGTTGCCGCAACGACTGCCCATCGGGATTGTCGACGGCGATCAAACCGCGTTGTCTCGTACCATCGTTCAGAGCGTGAACGCTTCGCCGCAAGTGGAGGTCGTGGGTTCATACGCTGCTTTCTCGGAGGCGCGAGAAGAGATGCAGCGAGGGGAGATTTATGCATTTATCGATGTCTCACCGGGATTCCAAGCCGACTTGTTAGCCAATCGCCGGCCTGGCTTGGCATTTTACGTGAACAACGCGTACCTGGTGGCCGGCTCCCTCTCCTATAAAGACCTGACCTACGTGAGTGAATTGATGGCGGCGGCCATCAAGCAACAATCGCTTCAAGCGAGAGGGGTGGTTGGAGAGGAGGGCCTGATGCCCCTTCTGCAGCCGATCGCCATCGACACCCATCCCATCGCTAACCCGAGGGTGAACTACAACGTGTACTTGTCGAACGTGTTGTTGCCGGGCGTACTCAAGCTGCTAATCATTCTGTTCACGGTATTTGGTATCGGTGTGGAGATAAAGGAAAACAGCACGCGGGAATGGGTAAGCACGGGGGGCGGATCGATGCTTGCCTCTCTTACCGGTAAGTTGTTGGTTCATAATTTTCTGTTTTATATCCTTGGACTCGTTGGATTTATCCTCTTGTACGGGGTGATGCGTTTTCCGATGAACGGCAGCATCGCGTGGATGTGCGTGGCGCTGTTTGTTTTTGTGCTGGCGCACCAGGCGATAGGAATATTTATCATCGGGTTGTTCCCCCGCCTACGGGATGCCATCAGCTTGAGCGTCTTCTACGGGTTGCTGGGCTTTACCTTCGCGGGATTC
>JAAYTC010000260.1 GCA_012518155.1 Bacteroidales bacterium
CTGAATTCCGGAAAACAGGCATAACGAATTCATACAATAATTTTTCAGGTGATTTTGGTCACTCGTAATTACACGCACCTCTAAGAACGGACGAATTTAAGATGATTTTACGAATTAACCAAACTGGTTTGGCCACAATTCTATGAAAATGAAGCTGCAAGCGGTTGTGTGTCGCAAATATTAACTAAGATTAACGGTTTCCTGGTGTGATATACAGCTATGGATAGGGCGTGGGTCGCCAATGCAGGATACGTCTGGGAAAAGTTCAAGTAAACTTGACTATTCTCGACTATTTTATCTAAGTTTGCAAAAAAATAAAACAATCGTATGAATCGGAGGCTAAAACGTGTTTTATCGGTATTGCTACTGGGGGTGATGCTTTGGTCGTGTAAGCAAGGAGATGTATTTAAAGTGGAGGGCACTATTGATGGAGCCGAGGGAGATACCCTTTTCCTAGAGCACAGGGGACTGGCCGGTATCGTTGCCTTGGATTCCGTGGTGTTAAAGGGGGATGGGAGTTTTTCACTCAAGCAGCCTGCACCCGTCAATCCCGAGTTTTACCAACTGAGGATCGGGAATCAGGTAGCAGCATTCGCGGTGGATTCCGCCGAGACCCTGCGCGTGAGTGCTGAAGCAGCCAACCTGTATCACACGTTCGCGGTGAAAGATTCTCCTTCAAACGATCGCGTGAGGCAGGTTGACTCCTTTACCTTGAAAGCGGCAAGCGCGATCGACGACTTGGAGAAGCGACACGATGCAAAGGCGATCGACGATATGGCTTTCTTGGAAGAGCTGGATAGTTTACTCTCCAATTATAAGGAACAGGCGTCACGGGTGATTTTAGGCAATCCTGCCGGCGCGGCTGCTTATTACGCGGTTTTTCAAAAACTGAACGATTACCTGATTTTTGACCCTTATAGTAAACAGGATTATGCCATGTTTGGGGCAGTGGCTACTTCTTGGAGCCGGTATTATCCCGACACGGAGCGGACTAAACATTTGTATGATTTCACGATGAACGCGCTTCGAACACGCCGGCAACAGGAGCAGCAGGCGTCGCTGTTGGAAAATATCCCGATTGAAGAGGGCACGGGCTTGCCGGATATCGTGCTCAGAGACGTGAGCGGTAACCGGGTAGCACTCTCATCCTTAAAAGGGAAAGTGGTGTTGCTGGATTTTGTTGTGTACAACGCCGATTTCTCGCCCGCCCATAACATCCGTTTGAATGAGCTTTATTCTCGGTACCGGAACAGAGGCCTGGAAATTTACCAGATATCGCTCGATTCCGACGAGCATTTTTGGAAAACCTCGGCTTCTAACTTGCCTTGGATCACCGTGAGAGATCCGCAGTCGGTGAACTCGGCACTGCTTGCAACCTATAACGTTCGGCAAATTCCAACCGCTTTTTTTATCGATGGGGAAGGTGATATCGTTGCTCGGGTGGAAGATTACCAGCAGCTGGCTTCTGAAATTGAGAAAGTGCTGTAAAATATCTGAAAAATAATTTTGTGCTTTTGGAATAAAGTTTTATCTTTGTGGTAAGTACATCATGGAACGAAGTGAGTTCCGGCCTCTCGAATCAGGGTCGGAATTCTTTTTCTATACGTGGACTATAACTATTAATCGTTTATTTCTTAACACCGGTTCGAAGGACACTCTTTCGAAACGGAATATACAAAACAAGAAGATACGCGCGTGTAAAACATTTACGCGTAGAAGATAAATTGACGAGGAGGAAGAATCTAATTTTAATGAACCAAAACAAAAAGAGAGAATATGGCTGTAACCTATATGACCGAAGAGGGCCTTCGGAAATTAAATGAAGAATTGATCGAATTGGAGTCTGTACAGCGGCCCGAGATTTCACGACAGATAGCCGAAGCGAGAGATAAGGGAGATTTATCGGAAAATGCAGAGTATGATGCTGCCAAAGAAGCGCAAGGCTTGCTGGAGGCTAAAATTTCTCAGCTGAAAGGATTGATCGCCACGGCAAGGTTAATCGACGAGAGCTCGATTGGTACCGACGAGGTGCAGATCATGAACAAGGTCACCATTAAAAACGTGAAAACGAATAAAGTGATGACCTACATGCTCGTGTCGGAAAGTGAGGCCGACCTAAAGAGTGGGAAAATCGCGATTAATACACCCATAGCGCAAGGGCTAATGGGGAAGAAAGTAGGAGATGTGGCCGAAATTAAAGTGCCCTCCGGCATGTTGACACTGGAGGTTGTTGATATCTCTGTTTGACTCGGGAGAATTACTCGATCGGGACAAACAGGAGGCTCCTTGAACCAGGTGATGATTCAACAAAATTTTAAAAACTACAATTATGGGAACGATATTTAGCAAAATTATAGCCGGAGAAATTCCTTCACATAAGGTGGCGGAAGATGATCACTTCTACGCTTTTCTAGACATACGCCCAATGGTAAAAGGGCATACGCTCGTCGTCCCCAAAAAGGAGGTGGATTACCTGTTCGACCTGGAGGACAACCTGCTTGCATCCATGACTCTCTTTACAAAAAAAGTGGCCGCTGCGATTAAAAAATCCATTCCCTGTAAACGGGTAGGGGTACTCGTTATGGGGATGGAGGTACCTCACGCGCATATCCACCTGATACCTATACAAGATGAACGCGATATGAATCTCTCCAACCCAAAGTTAGAGCTCTCCGAGGAAGAGTTCAAAGAAATAGCGAAGCACATTCGATCGTCATTCGTTTGATTGATCGTTCTAGAAACTACTCTTGACACATATTGGTACTTAAATCTCCCGCGAAACTGGCATACTATTTGCGGAATGAAGTGTAGAGCTGACATAGTACTTTTGTCTATTAAACTTTACATGCAATACATATGATACAAAAAGGACATATTGGGGTTACTACGGATAATATTTTCCCCATTATCAAGAAATTTCTTTACAGTGATCACGAAATTTTCTTACGTGAGATTGTCTCGAACGCGGTGGATGCCACGCAAAAAATGAAAACGCTCGCGGACGTGGGCGACTTTAAAGGTGACTTGGGTGACCTCTCCGTACGCGTCGCGATCGACAAGGAGAAGAAAACTTTAACCATTTCCGATCGCGGTATCGGAATGAGTGCCGAAGAGGTGGATAAATACATCAACCAGATCGCGCTCTCCTCGGCGAACGACTTCCTGGATAAATATAAAGACAGCGCCAATGCCATAATCGGGCATTTCGGGTTGGGGTTCTACTCTTCATTCATGGTGTCGAAAAGAGTAGAGATTGTCACTAAATCGCATCGGGAAGGTGACGATGCCGTTAAATGGTCGTGCGACGGTTCACCGGAGTTTACCATGGAACGCGTCGAGAAAGCCGATCGTGGCACCGATATCATACTTTATATCGACGAAGAGTTCGAACAGTACCTGGAGGAGCATACGATAGAATCGCTGCTCAAAAAATATTGTAAGTTCTTGCCTGTTCCCATCGTATTTGGTAAGAAAAAAGAGTGGAAAGAGGGCAAAGAGGTGGCTACCGACGACGATAACGTGATCAACCACACGGAGCCATTGTGGCGCAAGCAACCCGCGGGGCTTAAAGAGGAGGATTACCTCGAGTTCTACCGGGACCTGTATCCCCTATCAATGACGGAGGAACCACTTTTCTGGATTCACTTGAACGTGGATTATCCTTTCCACTTGACCGGTATCCTCTACTTTCCGAAGATAAAGAGTAACCTCGATCTTCAACGTAATAAAATTCAGCTCTATAGCAACCAAGTGTTCGTGACCGACTCGGTGGAGGGGATCGTGCCGGAGTTCCTTACCTTGTTACACGGGGTAATCGATTCGCCGGATATCCCGCTCAACGTTTCTCGCTCCTACTTGCAGAGTGATAATAACGTGAAAAAAATATCGAACCATATCACCAAGAAGGTCGCGGATAAGCTGGAGGAGTTATTCAAAAACGACCGTGCCCGGTACGAAGAGAAATGGGAAAGTTTAAGCCTTTTCGTGATATATGGTATGCTGAGCGAAGAGAGGTTTAGTGACCGGGGCCTCAAATTTTCACTGCTGACAAATATAGAGGGTAAACAGTTCACGCTCGACGAGTACAAAACGTTGGTGGAAGGTAGCCAAAAGAATAAAGAGAAAGAGATAATTTACCTTTATGCCGACGATAAAGAAAAGCAGTACGTTGCTATTGAAGCGGCAAAAGAGAAGGGGTACGATGTGCTGTTGATGGACGGGCAACTGGATGTACACTGGATGGGGCTACTGGAGCAAAAACTGGAGACGACCCGCTTTGTACGTGTCGACAGCGATACGATAGAGCATATCATTGAAAAGGAAGATGCCGCTACTGTAGCGTTGACAGATAAACAGAAGGAAGCACTGACCGAGGCGGTGAAAGCCTTACTTCCCACGATTGAAAAGACGGAATTCAGCGTCGATTTCAAGGCACTGGGAGAAGGAGGAAGGCCGTTGCAAGTTACGCAAAACGAATTTTCACGCCGAATGAAGGAGATGGCCGCTATGCAACAGCAGATGGCTTTTTACGGAGAGATGCCCGACACGTACCAATTGGTAGTGAACGTGAACGATCCTCGGATGAAAGTGTTGATCGAGGAGAGCGAGAAACAGGAAAAAGAGACGCTCGTTGAACAGGTGAAAAATAATCAACAACTCAAACAGATAGTTGACCTGGCACTGCTATCTAACGGGATGCTGAAAGGGGAAGCACTCAGTAATTTCGTGAAAAGAGGCTTCGAAATGATTTAATTGCAATAGTACCGGCAAGATGAATAAGGCCTACGACGTTACCTACTCTCCTTTTCGCGCGTTCACGCGCGAGGAGTGGCGGCTGCTGGAAGAGCATCCGATGTTCCCGATTACCGGGATCGACCTGACTGAATTGCAGGCACTCAACGAACCACTCACCACGGAAGAGGTGGAAGACATCTATATTCCGATGGTGCGGTTGTTGCAGATTCATCTAACACACTACCGGAACTTGCATGTTGAGCGGGATCAGTTTTTTAAAAATGCCAGCAAGCCGGTTCCCTATATCATTGGCGTGGCGGGAAGCGTGGCTGCCGGGAAAAGTACCACGGCACGGGTACTGCAAAAGCTTTTATCGATGACCCCGGGGCAACCCCGGGTGGAGTTGATTACCACCGATGGTTTTCTCTACCCGAACGAAGTGTTGGAGCAGAAGGGGATCTTGAACAAAAAGGGGTTCCCGGAGAGCTACGATGCCAAGCGGTTGCTCTCGTTCTTGGCCGGCGTGAAATCGGGAAAAGATAAACTAGAGGCTCCCGTCTACTCGCATTTGTATTACGATGTGATACCGGATGAAATTCAGGTGATAGATCGCCCCGACATATTGATCGTGGAGGGGATTAATGTTCTGCAGGTCACCTTGAGCAAAAAGGCGCGCCGCAGGGTGTTTGTATCTGATTTTTTCGATTTTTCGATCTACGTGGATGCCAGTGAGAAAAATCTCAGGGAGTGGTACCTGGATCGATTCAAAAAGCTGCAAAAAACAGCTTTTCAAGATCCACTCTCTTACTTCCATCAATATGCTTCCTATTCCGAAAAGGAGTTAATGGCATTTGGTAATGAAGTATGGGATGAGATCAACTTGCCTAACTTGATTCAAAACATTCTCCCTACACGGTTCCGAGCGGATTTGATCTTGGAAAAGGGGAAGTGTCATTTTGTCAGGGGAGTTCGGATACGGAAAATATAAATATAATTTATCCGCTATCAATTTCGAAAAGTTGCTTGATCTTTAATATTAAGATGTTGTAAATGAGCGTGTAACAACAGGTCGGTTTTTTATTAACACTAATTAATCGTTTTTACGTGGAAATAGCTCATTTCTTTCAAATATATCTCTATATATTTGCAATGCAACAAACGTATTTAACACTACACTAAAGTCATCGCTTATGAAGACAAAAATTTCTTTCGAAAAACAACTATTAAGTCTGCAGGACAATATGTTTAATTTCGCGTTAACATTGACTGCCGACCGTGAGGAAGCGAAAGACCTATTACAGGAAACGACGCTTCGGGTATTAGACAACAGAGAGAAATATTATGAGAATGTGAACTTCAAAGGTTGGGTTTTCACCATCATGCATAATATTTTCGTAAATAACTATAGAAAGATCGTTAGAAGCCAAACCATTATAGATAAAACGGAAAATTTATATCACCTTAATTTACCGCAAGATTCGGGATTCGATACACCGGACGGGGCTTACACGATAAAGGAGATTAACAAGGCTATTAACAGCTTCACCGACGAATATAAGGTACCATTCTCGATGCATGTTTCCGGGTATAAGTACGAAGAGATTGCAAAGCATTTGGGGCTTCCGATCGGAACAGTGAAAAGCCGTATTTTCTTTGCGCGAAAAAGGTTGCAAGAGTTATTGAAAGATTTTAGGTATTACGCGGAATAGAGCGTAGGCAATAATAAAAGAAAACCTCTTCCGGAAAGAAGAGGTTTTCGATTTTAATAGGGGAGCATCGAGGTACTCCTTTTTTTGTGTCGTTGTGCTCTATTTTGATCCTTTTGAGATAGTGAACTTCTTAGGGTTTTTTACTTTTTCTTTCGTTAAAGCTAAATCGAGCACCTCCTTTACATCTTCCACGTAATGAAATACAAGCCCCTTCAAATATTCCGGCTTCACCTCCTCGACATCCTTTTTGTTCTCTTTGCAGAGGATGATATCCTTGATGCCGGCTCGCTTGGCGGCTAATATTTTTTCCCGTATACCACCTACCGGCAGTACTTTGCCGCGGAGCGTGATCTCGCCCGTCATGGCCAAGTTTGCACGTACCTTGCGTTGGGTGTAAATGGAGGCAAGCGAAGTAATCATGGTGATACCCGCGGATGGCCCGTCTTTAGGTATCGCGCCTTCCGGCACGTGAATATGGGTATTCCAGTGTTCGAAGATTTCGGGGTTTATATCCAGTTCTTCCGTGTGGGATTGGATGTATTCAAGGGCAAGCATGGCGGACTCTTTCATCACTTCACCCAGGTTACCCGTGAGGGTAAGCTTCGAACCTTTCCCTCGGCTGAGAGAACTCTCCACGAAAAGTATCTCCCCACCCACGGCCGTCCACGCCAACCCTGTCACTACCCCGGCGTACTCGTTGCCCTGGTAACGCTCTTTGGTGTGCTCCTCGGGGCCCAAGTATTCTTTTAAATCGCCTACCTTTAGTGATTTGGGATAATCTTCTTCGGCGGCAACCCGGCGGGCTACTCGTCGCATGATTTTAGCGATCTTCTTGTTCAGATCGCGAACGCCCGATTCTCGCGTGTAGTTTTCCACGATTCGTTGTAGGGTAGGCTTGGGAATCGTGAACGCGTCCTTGGGTATCCCATGGTTGGCAAGCTCTTTCGGGAGCAGGTGACGATGAGCGATTTCTACTTTCTCTTCCGTGATGTATCCCCCCACGTTAATCAACTCCATGCGATCGAGCAACGGTTGTGGGATAGCGTTTAGGTTGTTAGCAGTCGCGATAAATAGTACTTTCGATAAATCGTAACCGATCGAAAGGTAGTTGTCGTAGAACGACGAGTTTTGCTCGGGGTCGAGTACTTCCAGTAATGCCGAGGAGGGGTCACCCCGAAAATTGCTGCCAATTTTGTCTACTTCATCGAGCACGAACACAGGATTCGATGAGCCGGCCTTTTGCACGCTTTGAATGACGCGCCCCGGGATGGCACCGATGTATGTACGACGGTGCCCCCGAATTTCGGCTTCGTCATGCAGCCCTCCTAACGATATACGGACGTATTTACGGTTGAGTGCTTCGGCAACCGATTTACCCAAGGAGGTTTTCCCCACCCCGGGAGGGCCGTAAAGGCATAGAATGGGCGATTTTAAATCTCCTTTCAATTTCAACACTGCCAAGTGCTCGATAATTCGTTCTTTCACTTTCTCCATGCCAAAGTGATCTCGGTCGAGTATCTTCTGGGCATTTTTCAGGTTGAAATTGTCTTTGGTATATTCACCCCAAGGGAGATCCAGTATTGTTTGAAGGTACCCGAACTGGACCGAATAATCGGGTGCTTGGGGATTCAGCCGTTCCAGCTTGGTGACCTCTTTCTCGAATGTTTCAGCCACTTCGGCACTCCATTTCTTTTTCTTGGCCTTTGCTCGGAACTCGTTGATCTCTATCTGTTGCGTGCTGCCACCCAGTTCTTCTTGGATGGTTTTTATCTGTTGCTGCAGGAAGTATTCTTTCTGTTGCTGGTTGAGATCCTCGCGCGTCTTCATCTGGATATTCATTTTCAATTCCAGCATCTGGGACTCTCGGTTCAGGATCATCAGCATACGATAGGCGTGCTCTTTCTCGTCATTTATACTCAACAGCTCTTGCTTCTCGCGGCTGTCGATGGGCAAATTGGTGCCACAATAGCTGAGAAGCATCTCGGAAAAAGATTCGCTGCGAATAGTATGCATCAGCTCTTTAGGAGGCTCTCCCAAGAGATGGAGCATATGCAGCATCGCGTCGCGGATCGATTCGAGAATGGCGTTAAACTCTTTATCGTCTCTTGAAGCCTTGGTGAACTCCTTAATTTTATAGGTAGCCACCATGTAGGGTTCAGAACGGGTAATCTCGAACCACTCGAACCGCTTTTTTGCTTGTACAATAATGCTATAGTTGTTGTCGCTTAATTCGATCACCCGAATCACTTCAGCAATCACCCCAATCGGGTATAAGTCTTCTGCCGATGGATCTTCCACGCCTGTTTCTTTTTGGCATACCAGGCCAATGTAGCGTTGCTTCGGCTTGAGCGATTTTACCAGATCAAGTGATTTTTTCCGACCTACTGAAATAGGGAGCGTGCTGCCCGGGAAAACAATGGTGTTCCGCAAAGGGAGTAGAGGTATGGTCTTCTGTAAATACGATTCGTCGATATCGGTGTTACCGTCGATAAAATCGTTACCTATAAATGAAATGATCTCCCCTTCGGGCTCGTTGCTACTCGGTATATGTTTTTTGAATGGATTCATTTTGCTCTTTTATTCCCCTTATAAATATAAAAGTGGGTTTATTTGTTCCTACTACTATCTGCTATGTTTCATCAAAATCCGTGCCAAAGGGCGGAGGGTAAGAAAATAGTTGATATATTTGTACCTCCTGTTTTTTTAATGGACAATACACGTTTATGCATGGCATACACGTTCGTTCAACAGGATAATTATAAACGCATAAATAGATGAAAAGAGTTGTATTATTGAATCTTGCAATTATCCTCGCGATGGCGCACCTTCAAGGAGCGGATACCATTCAGGTAAAACCTAATCAAGTTCCAATCTTGATTGATAGGGCGGATAACGTGTTGTTTTACGTCCGTGTTAATGCCCGCGAGTCGAAGGAATTGAATGAAGTAAATCTACGTTTTGCCAACTCCATGAATATGGTGGAGGTGGAAGCCGTGAAATTATATTACAGCGGTACGGAAGCCCCCCAGCGTTTTGGAGAGGTGCATTACGCTCCAGTGCGGCAATATGTTTCAAGCCATACCCCGGGAATGACGCGAAAGGCGAATCCCTCCTATTCAATAAAGGTTGCCGAGGTGCTTTCGCCGGCAAACGAAGTAACATTGACCTCCAACTACAAGCTTTTTCCCGGTATTAATTACTTCTGGATTAGCTTGCAGATGAAGCCGGACGCATCGCTTTTAACGACCGTGGATGTTGATTTTACGACCGGCAAGTTGGATGGGAAGCAAGCCCCTCTCCACTTCGCGAATGAGAGTAAGCCTTTTCGGTTGGGAGTTGGCGTACGGCACGCGGGAGACGACGGTTCTGCCGCGTACCGGATCCCGGGATTGGTCACTTCCAAGGAGGGTACCCTGCTGGGGGTTTACGACGTGCGATACAATAGCAGTGTCGATTTGCAGGAGTACGTGGATGTAGGGTTGAGCCGGAGTACGAACAAAGGACAAACATGGGAA
>JAAYTC010000261.1 GCA_012518155.1 Bacteroidales bacterium
GATGCATTAGGGTATGAACAAAAACCATTCATTCGAAAAAAATCCGTAGTCCCCCAAAAGATTCCTGAAAAAACGGATATCCAGTTAATCAGATAATTAACTCAACGTAGCTGCAATGTGGGTTAAGAATTGTCAGCTATTTGCTTTAAGAAATGTCACTCTTTTACTTTAAAGAATGTCGGCTGATGGCTTTATTGATTGTACCGGATTGTACCGGATGTTAAAAGTAGCCTGTTAGCTGTTGGCTTTAATGATTGTCAGTGATTACTTTTAAAATGCTCGTTCGTATTGTTTAGGCACGGGACCTTCCGAGCGGAGTTCCTTCGCGGTAGATAAGGGGAAATAGGGATCCCTCAGTAGTTCACGCCCCATGATGATAAAATCGGCATCGCCGTTCACCAAAATGGTTTCCGCCTGCTGGGCAGCGGTGATCAGGCCGACCGTGCCGACCGAAAGGGTGTCGTTGACGGCTCGTTTTATTGCCGCGGCCAGAGGTACTTGGTATCCGGCACCGACGGGTATGGACGCACCAGGTGCGGTTCCGCCGGAGGAGACATCGACGATATCAACTCCCGCTTCGGCTAAGCGGTTGCTCAACCATACAGAATCTTCTATCGTCCATCCTCCTTCCAGCCAGTCGGTGGCAGAAATACGAACGCAGATGGGAAGGTCTTGCGGCCAGACTTGCTTTATCTTCTCAAGGGTCTCGAAAAGCATCCTCGATCGGTTTTCACGGCTGCCCCCGTACTCGTCGGTTCGTTTATTGGTCACCGGCGAAAGGAATTCGTTGAGAAGGTACCCGTGCGCGCCGTGGAGCTCAATCAGTTCGAACCCCGCCCGCAGTGCCCTGTTTGCAGCGTCTACAAAGGCTTGTTGGACCGCTTCGATTTCAGCGAGGTCCATCTCCTTAGGGGTTTGGTGGGTGGACGAGAACGGGATGGGGGAGGGGGCGATCACCTGCCAGCCTCCTTCATCGTTGGGCATCAATACACGGCTATCGCCCCCCGAGGCCCAGGTGCTTCCTTTTCTTCCGGCATGGGCCAATTGGATGGCAGGAACCGCTCCTTGTTCTTTTATGAAAGAGGCGATTCGTTGCAACCCTTCCACGTGCTCCTCCTTGTAAATCCCAAGGTCGTTCACGCTAATTCGGCCGTCGGCACGAACCGCGGTGGCTTCCAGCATGACGGTGCCGGCACCTCCCACGGCACGGCTTCCGTAATGAACCAAGTGCCAGTCGGTGGAGAAACCGTCCTTAGACGAGTACATGCACATGGGCGACATAATAATGCGATTACGGAAATAGACCGATTTGATGGATATCGGGCTAAAAAGTAGTGACATAGTGCTTGTTTCTTATTTTTAGTGTACCGGTGAATTTTATGTTAACGCGTTCTGCTTAATTGTCAATGCGAATAAAATCACCGTTCATGGTAAACTCCAAGTCCGCTCCATTATCAAGTCCCACTTGTTGGTGCTGATCCTCCAACTCCCAGTCGGTGATCACATTATTGGGGAAATTGGTCGCCACGTACTGGCTGATCTCGTTGGGAATCACCGTGTCGGGTAGCTTGGTGTTGCCATCGATATCGGTGATCTCTTTTTTTCGGTTGAATTCCAACGTGATGTTATCGCTCAGTACCACGTCGTATGTTTTGGTCAGACCGTCCCTGTCTTCCACTGCTTGCAGTAGGTTGTTGTTCGGGAAGTGCGTCGACACGTATTCCGTTATCTCGCTCGGTATCTCCGATGCGGTGAGTACTTTTTCTTGGTCGCAACCGATCAGGATGACCGCTGTTAAAGCAACCGCGATCATGAAGCCTATATTTTTTGCTTTCATTCGTTGTTATCTGTTTTTGTTAATTCTTGGGTCTTTTTAATTACTTCGCTTTCCATTCGGA
>JAAYTC010000262.1 GCA_012518155.1 Bacteroidales bacterium
AGCATCCGCAGTACCAACGTGATCGCCGGAGAGGCCGGTGGTATCACGCAACATATTGGCGCGTACAACGTGCAACTCTCCGACGGGCGAAAGATCACGTTCTTAGACACGCCGGGGCACGAAGCATTTACCGCTATGCGTGCCCGGGGTGCAAAAGTCACGGACGTGGCTATAATTATCGTGGCAGCGGACGACAACGTGATGCCTCAAACGGTGGAAGCAATCAATCACGCGGGAGCGGCAGGTGTACCCATCGTGTTCGCCATTAATAAGATCGACAAACAGGGAGCGAATCCCGAAAAAATAAAAGAAAAACTCGCGGAAATGAACTACCTGGTGGAAGACTGGGGCGGCAAATATCAGTCGCAAGATATCTCCGCGAAAAAGGGGCTAGGTATCCCCGAGCTGCTTGAAAAAGTGTTATTAGAGGCAGACTTATTAGAATTGAAGGCAAACCCCAACCGCCGAGCCTCTGGTTCCATCATCGAATCGTCGCTCGACAAAGGGCGCGGGTACATAGCTACCGTGCTAGTTGAGAACGGCACTCTCCGGCAGGGAGATGTGTTACTGGCCGGTTCCTATTTTGGGCGTGTTAAAGCGATGTTCAACGAACGTAACCAACGGATCGATGAAGCAGGGCCGGCAGAACCAGCCTTGGTGTTGGGCCTCAATGGGGCACCTCAAGCGGGGGATTTGTTCAACGTGATGGAGACCGAGCAAGAGGCTCGTTCCGTTGCTACCCGTCGGGAGCAGTTACAACGCGAACAATCACTCCGAACACAAAAGATGCTTACCCTCGACGATATCGGACGACGGATCGCGGTGGGCAACTTCCAGCAGCTTAACATCATTGTTAAGGGGGACGTAGACGGATCGGTAGAAGCACTCTCCGACTCACTCATTCAACTCTCCACCGAAGAGATTCAGGTAAACGTGATTCACAAGGCAGTAGGGCAAATTTCGGAGTCGGACATCACCCTTGCAGCCGCATCCGACGCGGTCATCATCGGTTTCCAAGTGCGCCCGTCGCTGAGTGCCCGTAAAGAAGCCGAGAAAGAGGGGATTGAAATCCGTCTCTACTCCATTATCTATGACACCATTAAAGAGGTGAAAGCGGCGATGGAAGGGATGCTCTCACCCGATATCAAAGAAGAGATCACGGGGAACGTGGAGGTGCTCGACGTGTTTAAAGTTTCAAAAGTAGGCACGGTAGCCGGTAGCATGGTACGTGACGGAAAAATCAAACGCTCGAGCCAGATACGCCTCATACGCGATGGAATCGTTATCTTTACCGGTGAATTAGATTCACTCAAGCGTTTCAAAGACGATGTAAGAGAAGTCACTTCCGGTTACGAGTGTGGAATTACGATACGTAACTTCAACGATATAAAGGTGGGCGACATCATCGAATCGTTCGAAGAGATTGAAGTTAAGAAAACATTATAAAAAAGCCCCTCTTCGGCCTGTTCATGAAACTGACGGGCCTCCGAGGGCAAATCGTAACCAGTTGACATTGTAATTTTATATCCTACCTGAGCGGCTGCATCCGCTTATTAAAGGTAGATGCAGCCGCAACACACACAAGAGGAAGTAAATTACAATTGCAACTTTGGTTACATGAAAAAGGATTCACACCATAAAATAGATGATTATGACAAAAAAAGTATTTTTCGGTCTTAGTGTATTTATTTTGTTGATAAGCATTCCCTCCTTTTCTCAGGTAATGCCGCAGCAGGTGACCATTGCTCATGTTAATACCACGGAGCTCCTGCAAGCTTTTCCCGAACGTGAAGCAGCCACTCAGCAACTGCTCACTTTGAGTGAAAATTACAAGAAAGAGTTAGAATTGATGCAAAACGAATACAATAAAAAGTATTCCGACTATATCACTTACCAATCTTCACTGGCAGAAAACATCAAACTCCGCCGGATGCAAGAGTTGACTGAGCTAGAAAATAAAATGCAACAATTCATGGAACTGGCACAAAAAGATATTGAATTCCAAGAACAAGGATTGCTGGAACCATTGAGAGAACGAATAAACGACGCGATCCGCTTGGTAGGAATCGAACGGGGATATACCGTGATCTATGATTTAGCGGATCCCGGCATTGCTTTTGTAACACCTCAGGCAATAGACGCGAATCCTTACGTCAAACAAAAGTTGGGAATCCAGTAAAAGAGTCCCAGATGAAAGCGGGTGCTATTGGTCTGTTCGACTCCGGGTATGGCGGGCTCACGGTCTTATCCGAGATAAAA
>JAAYTC010000263.1 GCA_012518155.1 Bacteroidales bacterium
ACGCCAGATGGATCAAATTCCCGATGTCTATATTCAAGCGGTCAGCGGGGGCACCGGTCCCATCGCGATTGACAAAGGGATACGCGATATCAAGCATATCTACCCCGAGTTGAAGAACCCTCGCTTTCTGCTCGTACAGACCGACAAGTGCGATCCGATGGTGCGCGCGTGGGAAGATGCCGAAGCGGCGGGCTTCCCCGAAGGATTCGAGAAGAATTACCCCATCATCGAGAACCCTCAAACCGAAGTGCCCACGCTGGCAACAGGGAATCCGGCTTCCTACCCTCTTATAGCCAAGTTGGTGAAAGAATCGGGAGGCAGCTTTCTCCGGATGCGGGAAAGTAAACTCCTTCCGGTAGGCAAGTTGATGGCCTACGAGAAGAAAGTTATCCCGGGGCCCGCCTCGGCCGTATGCATGGCAGGCTTCTTTATCGCGTTGAGGAAAAATCAGATAAAGGATGGCGAAACGGTCCTTATCAACCTGGGAGAAGGTGCCAACCGGGCTCCCTATTTCCTGGAACAAATGATATACACGTCGCGCAACGTGAAAAACGTGGAGGATTGTGAACCCCACTTGATAGACGACTACCGGTCGCAGCTCTGGAAGGAGGTCCTACGAGATTAGCCCACCCGATTACTCGTAACGACACCTATCAAATAATCAAGCGATAAGATACTCCATGAATCAACCCATGGTACTGATGGGTGATAGAGTGATTAGTGATAGACTGATTATAGGATTTCAATGATAGAGCCGGAAATCGGGAATCGCAAAATAATATCCCAAAATGAAAACAAGTAAAACAATATGGATCACGGGGGCTTCATCGGGAATCGGCGAAGCGTGCGCCTACCTGTGGGCAAAGGAGAAGGCCAACCTGATCCTTACCGCCACACGGGAAGAGCGACTCAAAGTGGTGCAAGAGAAATGCATTCAACTGGGTGCCCGATGCGAGGTGTTGCCTTACGACCTTTCAAACCTGGATGGGATCGATGAGCTGACCGACCGGGCGATCGGCCTCTTTGGTACTATCGATACCGTGTTCCTCAATGCAGGGATCAGTCAACGCTCCAAAACGCTCGACACCGCGTATAGCGTGGACGAGAAGATCATGGCGGTCAACTTTTTCGCGCCGGTCAAAATAGCTAAACGGCTGCTTCCCACCATGATCGTGAAAGGGGGCGGCACGGTGGCCGTCACCAGCAGCATCTCGGGCAAGTTCGGCTTCCCGTTGCGCTCCACCTACGCCTCCTCGAAGTTTGCCCTTTACGGATTTTTCGAAACCGTCCACGCGGAGTATTACGACCAGAACATTCGTGTAGTGATGGTCTGCCCCGGGCGAATACGCACCAACATATCCTATAACGCGCTGGAGGCCGACGGGAGCAAGCACGGGCAAATGGACGAGGGACAAGATAGCGGCATGCCCGCAGAGGTGGCCGCCGAGAAAATCGTGCGGGCCATTAACAAACGCAAACCGGAAGTGCTCGTGGGAGGCAAGGAGCTCCTGATGGTCTATATCAAGCGGTTCTTCCCCGGACTTGCACGAAAAATGGTTCGGAAAATCAAAGCGACTTAAGGGTTAAATTAAGTTTTTCTGTTTTTTATCATACATACTCAATTAAAGATGAGACCTATAAATATTGAATTGAATAATTGCGTGCAAAAGTTTTTTATAATAATATCCACACAATGAATAACGACAAAGGATACATCATTTCGGGAATTCAACAGGTAGGCATCGGGGTGGAGAACCTCTACGAAGCCTGGAAGTACTATATCGAACTGTTCAACATGGATATTCGGATCTTGGAGGACAACAAGGTAGCGGAACTGATGCTTCCTTATACCGGGGGCGAACCGCAGCGGCGCCACGCGGCCATCGCCGTGAACATGCAGGGGGGCGGCGGCTTCGAAGTATGGCAATACGCGGAGCGGAAACCACAACCCCTCGGTTTTGAATTGAACATGGGCGACTTAGGCGTGCTGGTTTGTAAGGTCAAAAGTCGGGACGTGGCGGCCGCTTACGAGCAGTTCTCTAAAAACCCGAAAGCGAACATCGTCGGGGGACTACATAAAAACATCGACGGCCACCAAACCTTCTACCTGAAAGATCCGTACGGGAACCTCTTCCAAGTGGTGCAGGACGACTATATCTTCAAAGACGAGAAGCGACTCACCGCCGGCGTGGCGGGAGCCACCATCGGGGTGACCGATATCGACCGGGCGATGACGGTCTACCGGGATATCCTCGGGTACGACACCATCGTGGCCGATGAAACCGGGATGTTCCCCGACTTGGAAGCCCTTCCATCGGGAACGCAGACGTTCCGCCGTCGCTTGTTGACCCACTCGCGGGCGAGAAAGGGAAGCTTTAGCCAACTCTTCGGCCCCTCTACCATCGAACTGGTGCAAGCATTGGAGCGGACTCCGAAAAAACTGTATGAAGGACGCTTCTGGGGCGACCCCGGTTTTATCCAAGTCTGTTTCGATATCCGTAACATGGAGGCACTGGGCAACCATTGCGCGGAGCTGGGACACCCCTTCACCGTGGACACCACCCAACAGTTCAAAGAGGGCAACTCGTTTGATATGGGCGATGCCGCGGGTCAGTTTGCCTACATCGAAGATCCCGACGGAACGTTGATTGAGTTCGTGGAGACCCACAAGGTGCCGATCGCCAAGAAGCTGGGATTGAGCATCAACCTCAAAAACAGGGATCCCGAGAAGCCCCTCCCCAAGTGGATGCTGAAAGCCCTTAGCGTGATGCGGGTGAAACCGGAAAGTTTGTAGAGCCTCGATCATTTAGTACAAAAATCCAAATAACCATAATGGAATTTTGTTTCCAAAACCAAGTTCAATATCATCGGCTGCGATGTACACGTTTTCGAGGCCCCTGATCTGTTCTCTTCCTTTGGTTCTTCCTCCTATTTCGAAATAATAGCTATCATCGACTTTAAAATCGGTTTTTTCAGTGAAAGAGACTTCTGTGACCTGACTCAACTGATTGCAAAAGAAGGTTTCGCGCGTATTGCCTTTATCGGGCGATTGCTTTCCGGCAAAAGCCGCGTTGTAATTGGGATTATTCAGGTAAATTTTCTCCGGCTTGGTTAATTTTCCCAGTTTCCCTTTGTTTTGTTTCAATGTCTGGATGACCTGAGCTTTCTCTAAATACCGCAGATAAGCGAGCAGGCTATTCCTAGACACCCCTACTTTTTCACTCAGCTGACTAATATTAGGAGTAAAGGGAACCATTTGGGCAATTATATAGAGCAGCTGCTTTATCTTATCGATAGAGTAGTAATCGATGTTCTCTACCGCCGGCAAATCTACCTCTAAAACCGTATTGACTGTCTGAAGCAACCGTTGGTGATACGTTCTTATATTTTCTTTATAATAAGGGAAATAGCCGTAAGTAAGATAGTCCCCAAAAGCAGGGATAATTTTCACTTTCTTCGTGATTTCCGAACATAACTCCATATGGTTATCCAAAATATCTTCCAACGAAACAGCCTCCATCATTAGCTGGTTTTCGTACGATAAAAATTCTCGAAACGACAATCCTTGCAATGAGTAATAAACCGCTCTTCTGCTAAGATCGGCTTTTCCCCTGTAAATTTCTAAGATCGAGGAACCTGTAAGGACGATATGAAGCTCAGGAAAGGCATCATAGAGGTTTTTAACTTCCTGAGACCAGTTTTTGTACTTGTGCACCTCGTCTAAAAAGAGATAACGCCCTCCCTGCAACACAAAATCCACTCCCAAGTCATAAAGCTTGTTAGCTGAAAACCAAATATGATCCAAGCTTGCATACAATACACCCCGCGGAGTTTCACCGAACTCCTTCAATATATGTTGTAACAAAAGAGTGGTCTTCCCGCTTCCTCTCGCTCCTAAAATAAAAATTAATCGGTTCGACCAATCGATCTTATCGTGCAGATACCTGAAGAATTGCATGCTTACATTTCTCAACTGTCGGGTAAATATAAAATACAGTTCTTCCATTTTTTATTCAAAGATA
>JAAYTC010000264.1 GCA_012518155.1 Bacteroidales bacterium
GTCTGGAAATTCTCCATCGCTCCTCCTTCATATAGCCCGTACAAGGACGCGGTAAGCTTGTGCCCCTCCCTGTCCGCGAAATGGTGATCCACGCCCAGGTCGCCCCTCCAGTGCGACTCGTACAGGTGTACAAAATCCTTGCCGTTGAACGACCCGTGGGTCACCTCTCCCGTGGAGACCGATTCGTACGTGTCCTCGTAATGAAGCTCACCCCCTCGCCACCGGTCCCGGTAACCCCCGGTGACCCCCGCCGACCAGGTGGTGTTTTCCTTGAACCAGTCGAACGATGATGTAAGGTAGTACCATGCCGTGTGTCTTTTCCGTATTCCGGTGGAGTGATCCGTGGTGATCAGCTCCGGTGTGATAATCGTTTTATGTTGGTCGTAATCACTCAGTACGAAACGCCGGGAGGCCTCACCCGATAGTTGCCAACGGAAATCACTCTCGCGGAAAGTAAGCAAGAAATCGACGTTCCTTGATAAGACGGAGCTTCCCATCAGGTTCACCATCCCGCTCCATCCTTCCGTGTCTCCTTTCTTCGTGTTGATATTGATGATCCCCGCTGCACCGTCCGCGTCGTACCTGGCCGAAGGGGTCGTGAGGACCTCGATATTTTCGATCTGCCCGATGGAGACTTGCTCTAACGCGGCAGTTCCATTCAGGGAGCTCGGTTTCCCGTCGACATACACCTTGAACCCCGAACTGCCCCGGAAGGTGATTTCCCCTTCCGCGTCCACACGGATCGAGGGCGACTGCATCAAGATATCCGCGGCGGTGCCCCCTGCCGCCGATAGGAAATCAGCCGCTTCAATCACCTGTTTATCCAACTTGTAAACCACCTGCCGTTTACGCCCCGTGACCACCACTTCCGATAAGAGCTGCTCGTCCTCTTCCAACCGGAAATCATTCAGCCGGATGTCTTTTCTCCCCTCTGATACCATGAAAGGTGTGGTGTCGAGTGTCTTGTACCCGATAAAGGTGACCGAGATAAAGTACTCCCCTTCGTTTTTGAGCGATAGCTTGAACTCCCCCGACGCGTCGCTTGCCGTATAATCCACCGGAACGCTGTCGTTCGCGCTAAAAAGCACGAGACTCGCGAACTCGATCGGGCTGTTGTCCGTGGCACTGATAATTCGTCCCGTTACCTGATAAGGAGACGCCAACCCCTTGGATTGCGCGTATGTGGCAGTTGTTCCAACTAAAAAGAAAAGCGGCAGCAGTATACCGCGTGCGATTCGTTGAAGAGTTTTCATAGAAATTTTTGTAAGATGCAAAAATAGGTAAAATAATCTTAGTCCGGTCATTATTGATCCTATTCATTTTTATTTTTGCACTGTATCAATTCATAATTCGTGCTTCTGCCTCCTTGTGCTTCTTTTTGTAGAATTTCCTTATCAATCAAATCATTTATATCCCGCAGAGCCGTATCCTGTGACGATTTCGTGATCTTGGCCCATTTAGAGGAAGTTAGCTTCCCTTCAAATCCATCCAGTAGTTTATTCAACATGAGTCGTTGTCGAGCATTCAAAACCGTTTCCGCGTGTTCCTCCCAAAAGATGGATTTATATCGCACTTTTTCAAATGTAGTTTCTGTTGATTGCAGTGCTCGGTAAAGGCAATTCAAGTACCAAACAAGCCACTCGGTTATATCTCCATCGGCGAATTGCGTTTTTTGTAATACCGAATAATAAGCCTTCCTTTCAATTAGAATTTGGTTTGATAAACTATAAAACCGTTGTGAGGTATTATCGGATCGGCTAAGCAACAAATCCGATATCGCCCTCGCTATCCGACCGTTCCCATCATCGAAAGGGTGAATGATGATAAACCAAAAATGGGCTATGGCGGATTTTAAAACCAGATCCAAGGTGTTATTTTCATTAAACCATTTCAGGAACCGATCCATTTCTTTTTTGACCCTATCGGGCGAAGGTGCTTGATAATGCACTTTCTCCTTACCCATTGCTCCCGAAACCACCTGCATCTCTCTGGAACGGTAGCGTCCTACTTCTATTTTGTACATCCCGCTTCTGCCGGTTGGAAAAAGTGCCGCGTGCCATCCAAACAATCGTTCTTCGTCCA
>JAAYTC010000265.1 GCA_012518155.1 Bacteroidales bacterium
CTTTTCTACTTTCAGCAAGATGAACTCGAACGTTCCCTTCCACTAATGTAGTATTCACGTAGGGATTCGTTTCATAGGCATTAATATTAAACGAAGTGCCCAGTACTTCAACGGTAAGTTCCGGTGTTAGAATAACAAACGGTTTACCCCCTTTTTTTACTTCAAAATAGGCTTCGCCTTGCAACTCCACTTGTCGGGTTTCCCCTTCGAAATAGGATGGAAAAGTTAACCGTGACTCTGAGTTTAGATACACCCGGGTGCCATCCGATAAAAGAAGTTCATATTCACCGGATTTGGGTACGTAGATGGTTTGTTGTTCTATTTTTCTCTTAACAGATGCTGTTTTTTCAAAACTTATTACTCCCTCGCTTTTATTTGAAATGATGGTGCCGTCCTCTTTTTTTACTTCAAAAGATTGGGATAGGTCAGTCATTTCTCCCTCCATAGAAAGCAGGTATGCCTTTTTGGAACCCGGGTCAAAAATTGTCTTCTCAACCACCTCGGGAAGATGGGGTTCGCGTGTAACGTGATAAATAGCGATTATAAACAGTGTAACGATCGCGACGGCAGAAGTCGCATATTTGAACCACTTTGTTTGATGCCAACCGGTTTTTCTCGTGGTATTCAACGAAAGTTTGTTTGAAATATTTCTAAACACCTGCTCTTTGTCAAATAGTGCGTCGTCGCCTTGCCCTTCTTTCAGCGATTTATAGAGCGATTTATTCGCCGGATCCTCATTTAACCAGCGCTGAAAATAGCTGTCATTTTCAGGCAGCTCATCGCTCAACACCTTCAATAACAACTTCCATTTATCAATATTATTTTTCTGTATTCGCAACATATTTTAGAGGCTCGTTTACAATAGGACACGGCCATTTATAAAAAGTATTACTCAATGGAGGTTTAATTTATCCGATTTTCTCTCTTAATATCCGGTAGGCTTTGGACACCTGTACTTTAACTGTGTTGACGGATATACCAAGAAGATCGGCAACTTCGGTGTATTTTTTCTTCTCGAGGGTGGTCATCACGAATATTTTCTTGCATTTATCGGGCAATTCATCGACGGCTTTCGAGAGCAAGCGTTTCAGCTCTTCTAAATCCTCATCGTTTACATTTTCATCAATCAGGTCTATCGTGATTTCATACCCGGGTACGAATCGTTTATGATCTCTGATATGATTCAGTGAAGCGTTATAAATGGATTTGTACGCGTAAGCTTTAAAAGAATAAGTAAATGATAAAATATCGCGTTTTTCCCAGCAGCGGACAAAAAAGTCTTGCACGATATCAGCAGAGGCCAAATGGTCGCCCGTTATTTTATGGGCCCAAAGGAACAGTCTATCGCTATAGAGATAGAAAATTCTCTCAAAGGCTTTTTCGTCACCGGCCTTTAATTTTTTTATCAACCTGCCCTCCTCGTTTTTCATCCGATTAAGCTACCAACTTTAATTTATAAATCCAATTCAACTATAACGTTTACTACTCAAATCTCGATTGACAATATTTAGCTCTCCGCGTTTGCACGGGTTTCAAGCACTCGTGCAACAAGGTCATATATCAAGAAACACTAAAGTTGTGAAAAAGTATTATTCGAAAATTAAATTTAACATTTAAAGTCGAGCAAGATGCGCACGAGGGGGGAGCGAGGCTACATTTTAAATAATGATATTCACTACAAACCCACCGAGTCGCGATAGAAATCGAATGCGTCGAAAATCAAGTTTTTATCGGCTGTTTGGTCGATTTGCACGTTCCCAATTTCTGAAAGCAGCGTGAAGTTGATGGTACCGCCCACGTTTTTTTTGTCATGCATGGCTATTTGAAACAGGGTTTCGTAATCGTCGCACGTGATATCAAATGCCCCGTAGTGTTGTTGAATAAACCGGATTGTTTTCTGAAGCTTTTCTTTCGGGAAGCCGCATACGCGGTGAGAAAGCCATAGCTCAACGATCAATCCCCACGCTACCGCGTACCCGTGTGCCACGGGAGTACCCCGGTTGATAGCGAAGCTTTCGAACGCGTGAGCAGTAGTGTGCCCCAAGTTTAAAGCTTTGCGAATGTTCTTTTCATACGGGTCTTTTTCCACGATGGCTCGCTTGATTCCCACGGATCGAAACACCAGCTCGTTCAATAACAAGTAGTCGATGGTTTCCAGCGGAAAAGCGAGTAACTTTTCCCAATCTGACGCGGAGTGAATAAGCGCGTGCTTCACCATCTCCGCGTAGCCGGAAAGGATAGCAGAGTGGTCGAGGCTCTGGAAGAAATCGGAGGAGATAAGGACAAAGTTAGCGGGATAAAAAGCACCAATCTCGTTTTTATACCCCTCGAAATTAATACCGGTTTTTCCACCCACTGCTGCATCCACCGCGCCTAAAAGCGTGGTGGGAATGTTGATGTAGGCAATCCCCCTCTTGAAGGTAGCCGCGGCAAAGCCTCCTAGGTCAGTGACCATACCCCCGCCAAGATTCACGAGCAGTGAATGGCGTGTGGCACCATTTTCCGTGAGTTGCTTCCACGCGTCATTCAGGTGTTCAAGGGTTTTGTTTGTATCGCCCGAGGGGACAATGATTTTTACTGCCTCCTGTATGCCTTTTGCTTCTTTAATCAGGGGAAGGCAGTGCAGGTGGGTGTGCTCGTCCATCAGGACAAAGAGCTTATCGTGGCGGATGGAGTGAATCGTTTTTTCTACATCCGTTGCAAGTTTACTGCATTTAATAACCTGTTGATTCATAGTGTGCTAATAGCTGTTAAGTCGATATGTGTGAATTCTCTTCCGGAATTCATCGTTTGAACTTTTTGTTGACTAATCGGCCCTTTTCTCAAGGGCGTTATAGAGCTCCTCTTGGATTCGCTCTCTTATCACTAACGTGGATAAACGGTTGGGCGAACGGGACGGGGTTACCCGGTTCGACAGGAAAATGTACACCATGTCGTGGACGGGGTCCACCCATACACTCGTACCCGTGAAACCCGTGTGGCCATACACTTCAATAGGAGCACCCGGGCTGGTGGGATTCGACCGCGTGTTACGAGGGTCTGGCTTATCGAAGCCCAGTCCCCTCCGGCTGATACTGCTCTTCGCGGTGGTGAAAAGCTTCACGGTCTCCTTACTTAAATACCGCTCTCCCCCGTATTCGCCACCATTCAGCCACATTTGATGCAACTTTGCCAGATCGTTGGCATTCGAGAAGAGGCCCGCGTTTCCCGATATTCCCCCGAACAGGGCGGCTCCTTCGTCGTGGACGTATCCCCGTAGATGTTGTTTACGGAAAAAAGGATCCTTCTCGGTAGGCGCGATCTGCTCGAGAGGTAGCTGGTCGAGGGGCCGAAACAGGGTGGTGGTGGCCCCTAATTTATCATAGAACTGCTCTTTCAAATAGCTGTTGAGATCTTTATCGCTCACGTTTTCCACTGCCTCTTTGAGCAACATAAAGTTAAGGCAGCTGTACCGGTACCTTCCTCTTCTTCGCAGCGGCGTTGATATTACCTCTTTCAAAAGGGCTTCATGCATCGCGTCGCTGGCGAATAAGCCGTTCGCCACCGGAAGATGGAACCGCTCGGAGGGAGACGTAGAAATTAACAAGGGCAGGAAACGGTAATCGGTACGCCCCCACGCACCCGCGTAGTGCGCATGGTAGGTGGCGGAGCGGGCACCGAATAGTGAGCCTGAATAACTCTCTGGATCGATGGCCGTGGTGTAGTAAGGAATAAAGGATACCATGCCTGACTCATGTAAAAGCAGCGAACGGATTGAGATACTCGATTTGTCGCTTCCCTTTGTTTGCGGCACGAACTTTCCGATTGGATCCTGAAGGGCCATTTTTTTCTCGTCGTACAACTTCATAACAGCAGGGAGCGTGGCTGCCACCTTTGTTATCGAGGCAAGATCATACACTGTTTCGTCGGACACGGGACTGCTTTGGCCATAATCAAGCTCCCCGAACTCTCGCTCGTAAATGATTACCCCATCCTTGGCCACGATTATCTGGCACCCCGGGTAGGCGCGCTGCCGGACACCTTCGAGGGCAATATTTTCAATATCCTCGAATCGTTTCGAGGAGAGGCCCACCTCCTCGGGCATGGAATAACTTAATCGGGTTTTCGGTGTATCGATGCCGCTACCCTCGTTATAACCTCCGGCACTAACGGGAAGCCGCCCCGCCATCGCTATCCCGCCAAAAACCCCTTGCGCGGCACTTCGTTGGGCGAAATCTGTGGTGTCGTAGCCCATGATCACCGCCGAGGCAGCTTTCACGGCCGATTGGAAGTTATTCAGCCGGTAAGGAGAGGTAAATAACACCAAGAGGATGTTTGCACTCTCTGCCAGTTGCTGGACGGCTACCGCGTCTACTGCCCGATTCGAGTGAATGGAGAGGATCACCAGGTCGAACTCTTTTAGTGACTCTATCCCCGCGATCGCGGCCGTCGATTCAACCCGGAAGGTAGCAACATCTCCATATTTTTTCAGGTAATGCTGAAATGGGTTAGAGGCGGGAGCACCCACGCTCACCGAAGCGATACGCGTCTTATCCAATCTCCTCAGGGGGAGTAGCTCCTCCTCGTTCTTCAGCAACGTCATGGCCCCGTCGTATATCTTTCGTTGCGTCCATTCGGCCGAAGGCGAATGAATTCGCTTGTGCACCGTACCCGTGTTAATGGGAGTAAAACGATGGGCTTCCAAGATGAATTTATAGGTCAGCACGTTTCGTACTTTTTCCTCTAAAAGGGAGGTGGGAATCGTGCCCTCTTCGACTGCCTTTTTTACCAAATCAATCTCCCTCTGCTGGTTTACCGAACCCAATATAATATCGTTCCCGGCTAACAGTGCTCTCACGCTCGCGTCGGGGTGGCTCGCGACCCCCTTCATAGCCATCCCGTCGCTGAAAGTAAGGCCGGTAAAGCCCATCTCTTTTTTCAGGAGATCTATCCCGATTTTTGGTGAGAGGGAAGAGGGCAGGCCATCGGTGCGGAGCGCGGGCACGTTCAGGTGACCGACCATCATGCCCGACAATCCTTCTTGAATATATTCCCGGAAAGGGTAAAGTTCCACCGTATCCAACCGCTCCCTTCCATGATGGATGGTAGGCAGGGTGAGGTGCGAATCCTCGGAAGTGTCCCCGTGTCCCGGGAAATGCTTGGCGACCGCCATCACCCCATTTTCTTCCAGTCCCTTCGCGAAGGCGACTCCTTGCCATGCCACGCGTATCGGGTTTTCGCCGTACGATCGGGTGCCGATAACCGGGTTGTCGGGGTTGCTATGCACGTCAATGGCCGGGGCGAAGTTCACGTGAATCCCCATCTCTCGGCATTGCCTTGCCACCTCCCTGCCATATTGTTGAAGTATTTCCGGATCTTGTATAGCTCCCACGATCAGGTTCCTAGGGTAGGCCGGAGCATCGGTTAGTCGCATCGAGAGCCCCCATTCCCCGTCTAGGGAAATCAAAAGAGGGGTTTCAGCAATTTGCTGCGCGTAGTTCGTGACCTCTGCTTGTTGCGCCATCGTACCCCTGGAAAATAAAAGGCCGCCTACCTTCTGCTCGCGCACGTGGGAGGCAATCCTATTTTTCCAACTGCTTTTTGGCTCTACTATGGGCATAAACAGTTGCCCTACCTTCTGATCGATGCTCATGCCGGCATATACCGAGTCGACCCACCGGTTGAGGGCAGTTTTATCTACCTGTTCATATAACGTGGTCGGTACCTGCGCTTTTAACATCAGGCACGCGGCTCCAAATAGTAATAGTATGGTAATTTTCTTGTTGAAAGATTCTCTCATTGCTCTGTTACTCCTTGCTCTAAAACTCCATTTCACTTGCCGTGTAGTTGCACTTTCACTTGCTTAATTGTACGTTCAACTTACCCACTTGCACGCCTCGTCCGTTGGTTTGAAAAATCAGCACATCTTTATTATCCAGGTTTTTCAACACGGCCGGTTCCTTCAGGTGAGTATGGCTGTGCCCACCCAGGATCATGTCGATATGGCGAGAAGATTCGGCCAATCTTCTGTCGGGGATGTATCCCAAGTGCGAAAGGCAAATAACAATATCACATTGACGTGTTTCTCGCAGATGCAGGGCCATTTCGTTGGCACTCTTCACCGGATCAAGAAACTTCATTCCCTTGTAGTGTGCCTCTGCTATCAAACCTCGCGGTTGGATGTTGATTCCCATGACTCCCACTCTGACACCTCCTTTGTTGAGGATGAGATAGGGCGAAATTAACCCCGAAAGGGGCGTCTCGCTGAAATCGTAATTCGTCGACACGATGGGAAAATGGGCTCGCCGTACAACCTCTTCCAGTACCTCCATCCCGTAGTCGAACTCGTGGTTCCCCAAGGTGGCAGCATCGTACTTCATTCGGTTCATCGCTTCTACCTCTACCTCTCCCTTGAAGAGGTTAAAGTAGGGAGTGCCCTGCAGAAAATCGCCCGCGTCGAATAGTAGCACGTTTTTATTCTCGTTTCGTACCCCCTCGATGAAGGTAGCTCGCCGCACCACGCCCCCCATGCCCGGTGCCGTGCGATCGGTCTCGGGAAGGGGCTCGATACGGCTGTGCGTGTCGTTCGTATGTAGTATCACGAGCTGTTTTTGATGCGCGCACCCCAAAAGGAAGATGGTGGTAATAAGTAGGATGAAGGCGCGTTTGAATAGTATATCCATGCTGTTTGTTTCTTGATCGTGTTCGTGAATTAGGAGTTATTGACCACCTTGATTCGCCCGTCGAGTGAAGAATCGATCTCTTTCCCTTGTCGTGTTTGCTCTCTAATCCACTCGATCATCACGTCGCGAAGCGTGATGCCGGTATCGGAGAGCGATAAAGCGTCGCGGAAAGCGGTCATATTATCGTTTCCCTCCGCCAGGTAATCGACCGTCACCACGCGATATACCCGGTTTACGTCCACCGGTTGTTCGTCCACGGTAACACTTTTTACTTTGCCGTTTTCGATCAGTAGCCGCACGTTCGACGAGATGGCTGCCCCGCCGATGCGAGCGTACGCGTCGAATATTTTTTTCAGGTCGCTCCCTTTCAATTCCAAGAAAGTTACCGTGTTATCAAAGGAGTATATCTCGTAGAGGTTACCCACCGTGATCTTTCCCGCGGGGAGTGCCGCGCGATGGCCGTGAACGTTCATCACGCCAATAGTCGCACCTCCTGGCAACTGCTCATCGCCGTAAGCTTTCATCACATCTGCCGTGAGATTGGTGAGGAGGCTATCCGGTCGCTTGTAATCCATGAACCGGGCCGAGTTGCCGATCGCCACGTTCATCTCTTTGTCGAGTTTCGTCTTGTACGATTCAACGAACGCCGCCATAGCTTCGTTCGGTGGATTATCGAATGAGTGATCCATCGCCACGATGGAACCGGACATTTCCGTGATATGATAAGCCGGCTTGCACCCGGCCAATAGTAAGGCCGTGAGTATAACCGGTATTAATTTGTGGGTCATAGGGTTGACGAGCGTTGCTTGTTTATTATATCGCCGGGGCGATTCCTGTAGGTCAAAAATACACTATTTTCCAATCTGAATCAACAGAAGGACGAAAAATAAACATTAAAAGTATCTTTCTCGTGGAACTTTACAGAAAATTAGCTACCTTTGCAACCGCTTTGCGCAATCGCTGTCGATACTATATCGTTATGTTGCGTTCAGGTAACGTTAATTATTAACATAAAGCATTATACAAGATGGATTTAATTAAAATAGCGGAAGAGTCTTTTGCTCCCGCGAAGAAAGAATTGCCCGTGTTTAATAGCGGCGATACCATCACGGTAGCATATCGTATCGCGGAAGGGAACAAGGAGCGTATCCAGCAGTATCGCGGGGTTGTGATCAAGATTGTAGGCCACGGCGATAACAAACGGTTTACCGTGAGAAAGATGTCGGATAACATCGGGGTGGAGCGTATCTTCCCGATAAACTCACCGTTCATTGATAGTATAACGATTAATAGCCAAGGAAAGGTGCGTAGGACCAAGCTTTATTACTTGCGTAAACTCCGTGGTAAAGCGGCCCGTATCAAGAAAAAAGGGTATTAATTCATGCACGCGGGATTGCCCGTACGCGAATGAAAAAGAGAGCATTCTCTCAGGAAGAGATTGCTTGTTGATAGATGAAGCTCCGGATTCCCGGGGCTTTTTTCATGCGCGTGAAATTAATTCGCTATTTTTGTCCTCTCCCAACTTGGACTCTGAAAATGCACTATAAAACCGAAGGCATAGTACTTGGAACGTCGTCCTACAGCGATACCTACTCGATCACGCGCGTCTTCACGCGAGATTTCGGCAGGGTTTCGTACCTACTGCCTAAACCCAAAAGCAGGAGATCGAAAATAAAACCGTCGCTTTTCTTCCCCTTGTCGCTCCTGCGCCTCGAGGTGGAACATATGCCGCTGCGCGATATCCAGCGGTTAAAAGATACAGAGCGACTGATACCGTTGTACGACCTCTGTACCGATATGACCAAGGTGTCGCTCTCCTTTTTTCTTGCCGAGTTCCTGTCGCTCGTCCTTCGGGAGTCTGACCGCAACGAGCACACCTACGATTACGTGCGAAACTCCGTGGAGACACTAGAAGTTGCCGAAAAAGGGATTGCCAATTTTCACCTTGCCTTCATGGTGGGGCTTACCCGCTTCCTGGGCATCTACCCCAACTTGGAAGGGGATGAAGGTGACCGCTACTTTGATATGCTGCACGGTGAGTTCGTAAGGCAAGCACCCCTTCATCCACACTATTTGAAGCGAGGAGAGGGGGAGTACCTGCAGCGGTTAAAGCGTATGAATTATCAGAACATGCATCGGTTCAAGTTATCGAGGGACGAACGTAATATAATCGTGGACCACCTCTTGAAATATTACCGGCTTCACTTGTACGATTTCCCCCGGCTCAAGTCGCTCGACGTTTTGCGGGAGCTTTCCTGAAGTTCTCCCGAAGCTCTCTTGAAGTTCTCCTGA
>JAAYTC010000266.1 GCA_012518155.1 Bacteroidales bacterium
AACTCCCCGATCGCCTGATGCCCGAGGCATACGCCCAAGATACTTTTGGTCGCGGCGTACCGTTTAATCAGCGGGATCAACACCCCCGCTTCGAGGGGCAACCCCGGCCCCGGCGAGAGAATAATCTTATCGTAACGGGCCACCGCGTCGAGGTCGACCTTATCGTTCCGGAACACCTCCACATCGTGGTATCCCAGCGACTTCACCGAGTGCACCAGGTTATAGGTAAACGAGTCGTAATTATCGAAAATCAGCACCTTGTTCATACCGTCACTATTTATTCTTAACCGTTATTGAAATTATGTCGGCACCCCAACCCGCGCATCGAGCTATCATGGATGCACTCATTTTACGAATTATACAACGCGGCCGCTTTGTCAATCGCCTTTTTTAATGCTCCCAGCTTACTGTTCACCTCCTGCAGCTCGTACGCGTCATCGCTTTGCGAGACGATCCCCGCTCCCGCCTGATACCACAGTTCGTTGTTTCGGCTCACGAACGTGCGGATGGTGATTGCTTGGTTGATATTGCCATTTAATCCGATGAAACCGATGCATCCCCCGTACGCCCCCCGGTTGTGTGGTTCAATCTCCGAGATCAGCTGCATCGCCCTCACCTTGGGGGCACCCGAGAGCGTTCCCGCTGGAAACGTATCAAAGAAAGCTTTGAGGGGATGCCTGTCGGGGTAAAGCTCCCCGCCCACCCGGGAGACCAAGTGGATCACGTGAGAGTAAAACTGAGGCTCTTTGAAGAATTCGATCTCTACCTCCCGTGCGTTTCGGCTCAGGTCGTTTCGTGCCAAGTCCACCAGCATCACGTGCTCCGCGTTCTCCTTCGGGTCGCCCAGCAAAAATTCCACCCCCTTCATATCCTCTTGGTAATTGCCCGTACGCTTGGTCGTCCCCGCGATCGGATCGATGCTGATGCGTGACCCCTCGATCTTGCAGTGCGTCTCGGGCGACGAGCCGAAGATACGGTACCCCCCGAAGTCGAAGTAAAACAGGTAGGGTGACGGGTTGATGGTACGCAGTGCCCGATACACCTTGAAGTCGTCCCCCGCGAACGGCTGCACGAAGCGCCGTGACAACACGATCTGGAACACGTCCCCCCGCATGCAATGCTGCACCCCTTTTCGTACGCTCTCCATAAACCGCTCGTCGGTGATCGTACTAAACGCCTCTCCCCTTCGAGAAAAGTTATAGGTCGCGAAGTCACGTCGGTTGATCAGCGACTCCACCTTGTGGAGCGAACTGTCCTCGCTTTCGCCTTTCAACTCGATCATCGTCACCTCGTCGCTGAAATGATCGAACACCAACAGGTACTTGTACAGGATATACAGCATGTCGGGCGCGTCGTTCCTCGCCTCCTTGCTCTCCCGTATATTGATGTTCTCTGTATATTGCACGCAGTTGAAGGTGGTATACCCGAACAATCCACACTGCTCGTTCTGGTCGCCGCTCACCTTGAACGATCCGGTGAACTCGATCAAGGCGTCAGAGATGCTGAAATCCTCCGATAACTCCCGTTGCTCCTCTCTCCCATCGGGAAAAGACGACGTGCATACGCCCCGGTTCACCTCCACGTGCGCGATCGGGTTTAGTGCCACGTACGAGATGCTATCTTGGTTCGCGTGGTAATCGGAGCTCTCTAACAAAGCAGATCGGGGGAAGGTATCCCGTACCTTCAGGTAGATGCTCACCGGCGAATGGAGGTCGCCCATGATTTTTTTTGTCTCAGTTTGGTATTGGTACATCATTGGTCCTTCGTCTTAAATTGGTTCTTGGTTTTAAGGCTCTTGGTTTTAAATTGATCCTCGTACTTGAAATAGGTCTCCAGGTCTTTATCGCCCCGGCCCGACAGCGTGACAACCACGATATCATCGGTCGAGAACGCTGCCTTCTCGAGGGCCGCCAAGGCGTGCGCCGACTCCAGCGCGGGAATGATCCCCTCCCGGCGGGTTAGCTCGAATGCCGCGCGAAGTGCTTCCTCGTCGTCCACCGCCACTACACGTGCCCGCTCGGTTCGCGCCAAGTGCGCGTGCACCGGCCCGATCCCCGGGTAATCCAGTCCCGCCGAGATGGAGTAAGGCTCCGTCACCTGTCCATCCTCGTTCTGCATCAGCAGTGTCTTGCACCCGTGCAGCACCCCCACGCTACCCAAGTGGATGGTCGCCGCTGTTTCGCCGCTCTCCACCCCTTTTCCCCCGGCTTCCGCCAGTAGGATCTGCACTTTGTCGTTATCCAAGAAATCGTGGATGGTTCCCGCCGCGTTGCTACCCCCGCCCACGCAAGCCACCAGGTAGTCCGGGTACTCCCTCCCCTCCTTCTCGAGGAGCTGCAACTTGATCTCTTTGCCGATCACCGACTGCAATCGCGTCACCATATCGGGGTAAGGGTGTGGGCCGACCACCGATCCGATGATATAATGCGTGTCCGTAGGGTTGCTGCACCAATCTCGGATCGCGTCGTTCGTCGCGTCCTTCAATGTCATGTTCCCCGAGATCACCTCCCGCACGGTGGCTCCCAACATCTCCATCTTCTTCACGTTCACCCGTTGCCGTTCCATGTCGGTCTTGCCCATGTAGACGGTGCACGGCATCTGCATCAGCGCGCACACGGTTGCAGTAGCCACGCCGTGTTGCCCCGCCCCGGTCTCCGCTATGATCCGTGTCTTCCCCATCTCCCGGGCGATCAAGATCTGCCCGATGGTATTGTTGATCTTGTGAGCCCCCGTGTGGTTCAGGTCCTCCCGTTTCAGGTACACCTTGCAACCGTACCTTTCGGAGAGTTGCGGTGAATGGTAAAGCGGCGACGGGCGACCCACGTAGTCACACAGCAACTGATCGAAGTCCCGCTGAAACTTCGGGCTATCGATGATCCTTAGGTACGCCTCCTCGAGTTCTTTCACACACTTGTGCAAGATCTCGGGGATGTATGCCCCGCCGAACTCACCATAGTACCCATTTTCGTCAATCACGTAATCTTGCATATATCTCGTTCTTTAATATTCAGTTACAACAAACTTTCTCTCTATTCTTATCACTTTTTTACTGTTTTGGATCCCCCTGTTTCTTGAGGCCACCCTATATAACAGAAAAGTGCCTGTCGCGGATCGCGACAGGCACTTTATATTCTTTATTATTTTCTATAAACGCATGATGCTCCTCCTTACGACTTCCCGAGTTGTAAGTGGCGCCACCAATATCCGTTTAATAACAAATTCATCATTTTTCGTTTTCTTGAATGCAAAGAAATGTATTTTAAAAACAACTCACAACAGTTTTTTATATTTTAACATCAAATTATCGCTTAGTCGAAATTAGACAAATCGAGTGCTTAGCATATAACCGAGAAAACATTTTAATCTATTTACATCCTAATTCATGTGAATATGTCAAATATAAACCGTTTATTGCTTGCAATAAGTCATTAAATCACGTTTATTTTATATCTTTGGGCGAATTTATAAAAAACAATATGGAGCAGAATTTACAAGGCACCCGCGTAGAAAGTGACCTGATCGGTCGCATGGAAGTACCCAACGACGCCTTATACGGAGTACAAACCTTACGAGGAATAAACAACTTCCCCATCAGCAGTTTTAAACTCAACCACTACCCTTTATTTATTAGAGGGCTGGGCATCACGAAAAAAGCGGCTACCATCGCGAATCACGAACTGGGCCTTTTGACAGATAAAATGGCCAAGGCTATCATTACGGCTTGCGACGAGATCATCGAGGGGAAGCACGATAAAGAGTTCCCAGTAGATATGATTCAGGGCGGGGCGGGAACCACCACCAACATGAACGCCAACGAGGTGATCGCTAATCGAGCACTGGAACTCATGGGATACCAGCGAGGGGAATATACGCACTGCTCCCCCAATGATCACGTGAACCTCTCTCAGTCGACGAACGACGCTTATCCCACATCCACTCGCATCGGACTATACTACACGCACCTGGAGCTACTAAAGCACTTCAGAAAGCTGATTGCATCGTTCCGAAAGAAATCGGAAGAGTTCGCGACGATCATCAAGATGGGGCGTACCCAGATGCAAGACGCGGTACCGATGACGTTGGGGCAGACGTTCGGGGGTTTTGCCAGCATCCTGAACGATGAGATCGCCAACCTTGAGTTTGCAGCCAAGGAGTTTTTAACCGTCAACATGGGCGCGACGGCTATTGGGACAGGGATCTGTGCCGTGCCAGGATATGCTGAGAAATGCGTGGAGGCTATTTC
>JAAYTC010000267.1 GCA_012518155.1 Bacteroidales bacterium
AACCCCATCGCGCGCGTCGAGGCGGGTAACTCCGCGGGGGTGCTTAAATACGACAACATCAGCGACTTCGCGAACGTGGCGGGGATCGAGCTCGAAGTACGGAAAAATCTTTTCAACCGCTTCAATACCGAGTCGGGCAAGGTAAACAGGCTCTCGCTGGGACTGAACGGTTCCTATATCTTCACTGAAATGGAGATCGATTATATCCAGAACACCACTCGATACAGTCAACTGGAAGGTGCCGCGCCCTTTATAGGGAATGTGGATCTCTCCTACAACGCGATGAATAACGATAAGAATTTAATCGCTTCGCTGGTCCTCAACTATTTCAGTCGCCGTATCCACACCATCGGCATGCTGGGTTTCAAGGATATCGTGGAAGAGGGGGTTGGGACGCTCGATTTTGTCTCCTCTTACAAGTTCAACCGGCATGTAACGGTAAAGCTTAGGGCGAGCAACTTGTTGAACCCCTCGTACCGCCTCACCCGCGAGCGAAGCAGCTCCAATGAGAAGGTAACACTCAACGAATATAAAAAAGGAATGAATGTAAGCTTAGGCGTAAGCTACGAGTTATAATGAATTCAATTTTCGCGTGTACTACTAACGGGTGCCCCACATAACATTTATAGGCCTCGCTTTTAGCTGTGATTGTAATAATTGATGCACGCGAAACGTAAATTTAGAATAGATTTTAACAACCAAATTAAATTGTTTCAAAGATGAAAAAGTTTTTAAGTATGATCATGTTAGCCACCCTGATGGCTGCTTTCGCGTTCGTGTCATGCGACGATGAAGGCAAGGTGGATGATGGCCCGCGAGAAGACAATGTATTGTCAGGCTCCATCACGGGGACCTTACAATTAGACGCGAATGTGGAATATGAACTGGCTGGCCCCCTGATCGTGGAAGAGGGCGGCGTATTGGAAATACCTGCAGGAACCGTTATAAAGGCTCAACAGGGCTTCAGTAAATATATCTTGGTACTGCAAGGCGGTAAAATTAACGCGCGGGGAACCGCGGACAAACCGGTGTACATGATTGCCGACAGGGATAATGCCGGCGAAGGATACTGGGGCGGACTTATCATTAACGGAAACGCGCCCTTGGCCGATCCCGCGGAAGTAGGAAGCACCGAGGTGAACTCCGCGTACGTGTATGGTGGAAGCAATCCCGCGGACAACTCGGGGGTGATTACCTACCTCGTGTTAGGGAGCACGGGTGCGCGCTCGAGTGCCGACGTGGAGCACAATGGGCTTACACTGAACGGCGTGGGTAATGGAACGAAAATCGAGAACCTCTATATTTACGATGGGGCAGACGACGCGATCGAGTTCTTCGGCGGTTCGGTGAACGTGAAGAACCTGTTGGTCGTTAATTCAGACGACGATATGTTCGATTTCACGCAAGGGTACAACGGCACGCTGGAGAACGCGTACGGTATCTGGGAAGTAGGCTACCAAAGCGGTGAATCCGATCCTCGCGGTATCGAGGCGGACGGGAACCTCGATGGCAACTTCGCGGATCATCCCAACCAAGCCAACTTCACGGTCAAGAACATGACCATCGAGCTGAAACTGGCCGCCGTGACGGGAGCGGAAGCGGAAAGAAGCACGCCTCCTTACAAGTACATGCACGACGTGATTAAGTTGCGCCGGGGAGCCAACGCGATCATCGAGAACGCCTTGGTGAAAGGAGTAGGTACCGCGAAAGACCTGGTGGACGTGACCGACGGGAAAGGAGCGGGCGACACCCGCGCGCAGATCAGCTTGACGAACGCGCTGGAGAACGATATTATCGGGAATGAGATCAATGCACCCGCGGAAACCAGTTATCCCGGTATTAAAATTGAAGCCGGCAACACCGGTTGCTCGACCAACATATTTGATTGGACAGGATACGAGTTCTGATAGAACGTCAACATTTGATGGATATTTATGAGAATTATAATCGAAAGAAGATGAGAATGTATCCCTTTTTAGCCGCCTTCCTCCTTGCTATCACGCTATTGGCACAGAAGCCGGCAGCGAGCCCTCGCGGGCCTTTTCAAGAAAATCCCCAACTGTTTCAATCCGAGGGGATATATTATCGCGATAGGGCGCAAACTCAACTCTACACGGGCGATTACCGGGAGTATTACGACAACAATACCCTTAAGCTGGAGATGCAAATCAGGAACGGCCAACCCGAAGGGACCTACATCGTCTATTTCGAGAACAGGAAGCCCAAGGAGATCCGGTCGTACAAGGAAGGAAAACTGCATGGCCTCTGGAGGAGCTACGATTTATCGGGACAGTTATTATCCGAGGCAGAGTACCGCAACGGGGCCAAGCACGGCACGTGGCGTATCTGGGACGAGCTGGGTAACCTGCGTTACGAGATGAATTACCTCGATGGCGATAAAACCGGCACCTGGAGGATGTGGAACGAGGAGGGGGAATTGGTGGATGAAAAGCGGTACTAACTCCTTGTGCTTCACGATAACTTAACAATAACTTCACCGAAACGTAACCGGTTAAATCTCATCACTTACGTATCTTCGCGTAAGCGACGCGTGTTATTCGCTCGTTCACTCATCAAAAAACTAAAAATTATGCATCGTATCAAACCCGTTTTACTGCTCATGACTTCCCTGATCATCTCATTATCAGTCTTTGGAGGTGCCGACAAGAGCAGCGATAAAGCTACAACGGAATCTCGTTCCGTGGAAATTACAGAAAGTGTGCAGGTGTTGCAATTGACCGGAACGGTCATCGACGAAAGAAACAACGAAACATTGGCGGGTGCCTCCATCGTGGTGGATGGTAAAAAGTACTACTCCGACCTGGATGGTAATTTCGCCATTGCCGACGTGTTACCCGGGAAATACGAACTCACCGTTGAACTCATCTCGTACGAACCGGTAACGATGGAGGTGGATCTGAGCAAAGATCAAACCTTGAATATCGGCCTTTTACAGAAATAGCTACACGAATAAAACGTAAAAGGGGACGAAACCATCTGAAAGCGGTTTCGTCCCCTTTCTTGTACTCGTCCTTTTTTGTGCCTTGTCCGTTTAATTAATTCGCGTCGATTACGCTCACGAGGTAATAATGGAATGCACCCCTTTCGGGTTGATGTTGCTTTTCGACTTATTATACTGCTCCTTGAAGTTACGGTGCGATTTCATCAAGTTGCTTGATTGCAGGGTAATAATCTTCGATTCGTTCACGATATTCAGGAAAAGGATGCTGCTGCGGGTGCTCGACTCGCCCTCCTTCACCCGTTTAATCTGACGTTTAGTCATCTTTGGAATCAAATCCAGAATGCTTTCCCTGAGGTTGGTCACCAGGTTGAACCGCGCGTAATCGCCCGTTTTTTCCATCGCCGCGTAGCCGGTATACAGCTCCGAGAGCGTCTTGTAAATCGTGGACAAATCATTCACCTGCTCATCCGAAAACGCCGTGTGGTTATTGTCGATATACCGGAAAGTAGCCTCCGTCATCGCTTTCAACGCCTTGGTGATCTCGTAGGAGTAATCCACCAACTGAACATATTCTTGTTCCACCTCCAAGGCGTTCACTTGAATGCTCTCTAACGTGGGCACCACTTCGTAATCGCGTTTATCCTTGAATTTCTCGTAAAGCTCGTTCGCCTCCACCATCGCTTTTTTGGATACCTTGCGATCTTCGTTCTTCAATCCTTCGATGGTTCTCCTGCAAATCGACAATGTTTTCTCCATCACCCGATGCACCTCTTTATTGGTTGCTGTTACCAGTTCTGCTTCCGTGGAAAGGATCTGTTGCTGCTGCAGCTCTTTGTCTTTCCGTTTTGTATGCAACCTGCCCGACTTGTGGAGGATGAACACCACCAGGATGACCATGGCCGCGATGGCAATTTTTCCACCCCACATCAAGAAGAGGCCCACGAGGAAAGCCGCTGTAAATGCCACCAGGGCGGTCAATAACCACCCCGCCACCACGGTCAACACCCCGTTAATGCGGTACACCGCGCTCTCTCGTCCCCACGCCCTATCCGCGAGCGAGGCACCCATGGCCACCATGAAGGTGACGTAGGTGGTAGATAAGGGCAGTTTCAGCGAGGTTCCCAACGAAATGAGCATGGCAGAAAGGGTGAGGTTCACCGATGCGCGGATTAAATCGAACGACGCGTTGTTCTCCAGCTCTACCGGTATGAATTGTTTGTCGATGAAATTCTTTACCGGCTCGGGCGTGAACTTGTTAATCGATCGGCTAAAATTGAGGCTGTTTCTGACGATAGAACGAGAGAGAGGCGAGGAAGAGAACCGCTCGAGGCCTTCTCCTTTCCGCGAAAGATTCACCTCCGTTTCGGTTACTGTCCGTGACTTCTTCGAAAACCAGAGTGCCAGCACCATGATCACTCCCGCTCCAAGCAACCAGCCCATGTGTGCTACCACCGGTTCGG
>JAAYTC010000268.1 GCA_012518155.1 Bacteroidales bacterium
CCCATTTTGAATGGGATTCTCAACGCGCGGATGCTCCCTCGCGGGGGAGAAGCCACGACAGGGTGTTTATCGTTCTTCATAATACCGACATGCACGTGGAATGCACAACCATCCAGAAAGGTGTTCGGGGCGATGGGAAAGCTTCCATCGAGCTCCCGGAACGATGGAAGCCGGACACCACTCATTTCTGGCTATACCTTACAACGCTCGACTTCCAGGAGAGCTCTCGAAGCATTTACCTCAAGCCGAAATAAGCAAAGAGAAGCTTTTGGCATGTGCAACGCGTGAAAAACAAGAAGCAGATCATGCTGTGGAAAACAAGCAGATCACGCTGTTGAATATATACTTCGTAAAAAGAGGGAAAGAAAGAACCGGGGGATGGTTCAAAACAATGAACCATCCCCCGGTTATAATTCTTGAAAAAAGTCAAGTTATGGCAGTACCAATACCTCGGCGTAATCGCCAAAACTACCTGCATCCACCACGAAGTTCACGACAAATGTAATGGTTTTCCCATCCACCACGCTTTCATCCACGTATTGCGGATCCCAGGAGGTCATCCCATATTCAGAATGATTATAGCCCATGGCTTGCTTGGCGAAATCAACTTGACCGTCCTCCATGAGAAACACGATCGGAAAGCCGGTGAAGTAGCAATTCGGAAGCCTGTAATAATCGGCTTCCTCCGCTTTTTCTACCACTTGAGGCCATGATTCATCGAAAAACTCGGAAGTAAACGTACCCGTCCCAATCGGGCTGTAGGTCAGTCTCCGCTGAGCGACGATTGACAAACTCTCTCTTCCGCTTGGGGACAGTTGATCCTCATCGGTGATCGATAAGTTAATCTCGTAACGTTCACCGCCAAAGTCATTCAGATCGGGGTAAGTGAAAGTCAGAAAAGCTTTACTTTCACCGTCGGCAAAGTCGAACTGCTCTTTTTCAGGAGTGAATACTCCCCCGGTATTGTTCTCGATCGTGACCGGCACCGATGCTGAGCCGGTGGTGTTTCCTCGCCACATTTCAACAACGATCTTGTTACCATCTTCGGGGGTCATTTGAAAGTTGACGATGGAGGAAGGAAAAGATGCCTCGGCACCATCACTCATTTCATATATGACACCCTCCTCTTTACAGGCATTCACACCTACAAAAAGCGCGAGAATTGTTATATAAAATACTATTTTCTTCATATTCTTACTATTAATAACGTATCAAATCAACTATCTTGACGAGGATTCTGATCGGTAGCCGCGTCCATATTCTCGTTGCCGTCGAACTCTGCTTGAGGAATCCACAAGATAAATGCCGGAGAAGCAGGGTTCGTGTTAACATTTGCCACTCTTGCCGACGAGGGATGATTTGTTCCATCAAACCCTCTGGTGAAACCTAACCCGAGGCGTTGCAAATCGTGCAGCCTGGGAATTTCACTCCATAATTCGACTCTTCGTTGAAACAGAATTTCATCCATCAGCGTGGTCAAATTGGCTGTTGTTGACTCGTTGTACTCTTTGCTGTTTGTAAACCCCGCCAAGCGGGTCGCGTAGTTAGAGTCCCTCATCTCCCCTACCATCGAAACATAGTCCCTGGCTTTCGTGAACTGCTCCAGATGGCAAGCTGCTTCTGCCGCCATCAGGGCAACTTCTTCTTTTCTCATTAAAATATGATCCCCTTCGGATGCCGAGACATTGCTATATACCAGTTTTGTCTGTACCAAGGGTTTGTGAGAACCTTCCGTGGTTCCGGGTACTCCCCATTCATCTTCAGGAATCCCTGGCGCGGTCCACCACGCTCTTCTTTCATCGGTGGCCGGAATTCTTTCATACAACCACGAGGAAATCAGGTGTCTTGCTTGTGAATAAGTTGACTCACTATCCGCGTCCATATGCGCGTAAATATCCCAGCTTCCAATGGCTTGGTCGGTTTGTATACCTAATCCCCACATCACGTTGGCAGCACCATTGTTATTGATATACCGCGTGTTCTCGAAAGGCACGATAGATATTTATCTTGTTCGAGGTTCGCCAGTGGGTTCCAACCCAGTGTAGCCCCGGAAGGCCGATCATTGCCCCAGTCATATTCCGGCTTTCCATCCGCGTCATACACCGTCTCTCCATTTTCATCTTTCAGATACATCGGAAAGATAGGAGGCATTTTCATTGCCGAATAAAAGACGTTTGAAAACGCGGAGCTACTTGCCTGATCAGTTCAAAGAGCGGTAGAGTTGGTTGTATTGGCTGCCAGGTTTAAATTGATTCCGGTTTTGAACCACTCTTTAACGCGCGTATCAACATTCGCTCGTCCCGAGTAACGTTGAAAATTTGTATATTTCGCGAGCCCTTGTTCGTCCAAGTAACCCAGGGAAAACATGTAATTCGTGCGCGGGGTACCGCCTGTAACGGTCATTTGATATTCCTGGCGCAATGGATTATTGGCCGTTGAATAGTCCAACCAATCTTCATTCCATTTTAATGAAGTACCGTCATAAATTTTCCCGGTTGAATGATCGATCAACTCGAGCGCGGGACGGCTGAATGGATTATAACGCGTATTATTTCCAAATATTCTTGTAGCACCGTTAGCCATTTCCTGCAATGCAGCAGCACCCGCCTCATTGGGGGCAATACCATTACTGGTGATCATACGATGTTTATACATGTAGTAAACATTTTCAGTCCACTCGTACGCGTCCATTGTTTCATACCTTGGTATCGCCCTTGAAGAGATTCCCCAGTTTGCCTTGAAGTTTACCGATACGGCTCCCTCCTTACCTTTTTTGGTAGTAATCATGACAACCCCGTTAGCACCGCGAGCACCATACAACGCGCCTGCAGACGCGTCCTTGATAATTGTCATGGATTCAATATCGTTCGGGTTAATCGCGTTGATTTGTCCATCATAAGGCACCCCATCTACTACGTATAAAGGCGTATTGGTCGCGGAGAGGGAACCATGCCCCCGTATTCTCACGGCCGCGCCGGCACCCGGCTGGCCCGATCCGGAAGTAGACAACACGCCAGCTGCCATCCCG
>JAAYTC010000269.1 GCA_012518155.1 Bacteroidales bacterium
AAGATCGATTTCAATATATGTGCTTTTTCATACGTGTGAATAGCCACTGTTACCAGTTTGTCGTCGTGCGAAGAGTCTTTTTTTCCTTCTTCTTGTTTCATAGTAATTTCTATTTGAGCATCCATAGTACCACGACTACTGGATGCAGAGTTAAAAAAAACCCAATCGTGATCTTTCAACTGATCAACAATTGGGTCTCAATTTTGTTTATTTTCTTTACTCCTCCTCCGTTTCCATCTCAACGGGGACAGGTTCCGGGTAGTCACTTAGCCCCAGAATATTCAATGCCTTATCAAAAATAGTGGTATCGTCTAAAACAACAATACCACCATTAGGTCCCGGCTCGATATGTATTCCTACGCTCTTGCCTTCTTTGTAATTGTATCCACCAAAATAGTTCCGTACGGTTTCGGGTTTCATCTTCAACTCCGTGGCTATTTGATGGATACTGCCATCAGGGAGTTTATCTTTCAGTGCCCTTAAATCGTTAAAAGTGATCGTTCTTGCCATGGCTTTTTATTTTATGTTGATAATACTTTTGGTAATTAATTTTCGTGCTCCTTTGATGCCATAAACATATCATAAAAAAACAGAGTATCCAAATTATTTATTTGAAAACTTCACAAAAACGTAACGTTTATAGCTTTATAACATTTTCAATGAGGCAAAGTTGAAAGGAGTGAACTGAAGAGAATAACAGCAGCCAAGTAAATAGCAATGCATCCGGCGAACATCGCTCCATGCTTCCTGTAGGGTATATCGGATTGCCCAAGTGAAGAATAGCTCCCTTTAGAATGCACCACTCTTTTTCTTGTCCAAGAGTAGGCCAGGTAAACCAGCAATGCAAGCAGGGAACCCGCGAGCATCCCCGCCAAGATATCGGATACGAAATGAACCCCCAAGTAAATACGGGTATAACTATTCAGTGCCGCCCAAAAGAGCGTGATCAAAGTTACTGCACGAGGCCTAAAGAGCAGCGATAGAAAGACAGCCAAGCCGAAGCTGTTGGTCGCGTGCCCCGATATAAACCCGTAGAGGCCTCCCCGGTAGTCGTTCACCGTGTCCACGATATCTTTGAAGTCGGGATGATGCGTGGGGCGAAACCGCTCGAAAAGCGGTTTAAAAAGTGCCGAGGAAACTTGATCACAGAGTACAAACACCAGAATCAGGAATAGAGCAGCTAAAATACCCTCTTTCCGTGGCACACGGTAGAAAAACAGGAATAGAATAAACAGGTAAAGCGGGAATCCAACAAGCCGCCCGCTAATGGTCCACATCACGTTATCCAGGAAAAGCGATTCACTGCCGTTCAACGCGAAAAAAAGATCCCGCTCCAAGGGAAGCATCCCCTCCACCCACTCTTTCATTGCTTATATTTTGAATTCGTTCTAAAAGCTCACCCGATCCAAAAATAACTTGAACTAATAAAATCACTGAATCCGATAAATTCAGCTGACCTAATAAAACTCACCCGATCCAATAAACTAGAAAAGCCTCCTATTTCCAAAGATGGAGCGGTTATATCACTTCCACGTTCTGCTTCAGGGTCCACCCCACGCTGCCATTCGCGATCTCTATCTCGTACCAGTTGCCGTCGCTGCCCCGTATTTTTACTTTGGTCCCTTCATGCAGTTCGAATAAAAGGTTGCTGTTCGCGTCGGGTGAGGCGTTGGCACTCGCGGCCCCCACCATCACGATGGCGGTATCGCGGCGCGTACGCTCCCTCTTTTGACTGAACGCGAACGCGTTAGCTAATCCCACGAAAAGCAGTAATATCAAACCGGTATAAAAGGCAGTTTTCCGAATCCATAACAGTCGTACGAACAGGAAAAGCGCTATACAACCCAAGAGCAACAAGAAAAAAACGACGGATAGTGTGCCCCACGTGTTGGAACTAAAAAGATCCCTTACTCCGCGGAACCAATTAGTAAGAAACAGGTTGCTGGCCGGTATAATCCGGTCTTCCGTCCGGTTATTCGCGAACCGCAGGTTATGTCGGATATCCCCATCGCCCGGATCCAGGAGATGCGCCCTCTCGTAGTTCAAGATTGCTTTCCCTAGCTGGTTATCCCTGAAATAGGCATTCCCCAAGTTGTAATAGAGTTGCGCCGACTCGCGGTGATCGTCCAGTTCCGCTTGAATCAGCGCTTCGTATAATTCGATGCTTCTTTTGTAATCCTGATCCCTGTATGCTTGCGCGGCCATCTCAGGCGTGACGGCTTGATCCGAAGTGACAGCTTGATCCGACGTGACGGCCTGCTCTGAAACGGTCGCGGCGACACCCTCTCCCGCAGGGATGGTATCACCCGGCTCCTGCGCCATCGCGACGTGATAGCTCATGACAAACGTGAGGAAAGAGAGTATACATATCCGTGCGTTCATATCCCTATCTATTTTTCTTTAGCTTATTTTCCATTTCCCCGATCGCGCCCAGCGTTTCGTTATATATTCGGTCCATCTCAGCCGTACTTTCTGCCGGCGCGTACCGTGCAAACTCGCATGTATCCAGTATAGACATGAATTTTTCAACCAACGCGTCATCGATACCCTGCCCCGCGAGCTCCGCTTCGATATTGTCCTTGCTGAGGCGGGCAACCGGTATGGAGAGTTTATCGCTGAAGTAGCCCCAGATAGCCCGGAGCACCTCTTCGTAGAAGCTCTCTTTATCCTGTGCTTTCAGGTGTGTTTCGGCCACTTTCAATCGTTTAATAGCCACCTTATTTGCTTTACGGGTGCGGGTTAAGGCCACGTTAGCGTTCTCTATGGCCTGTTTACGGTTGATTATATAGCCAATCACCAGCAACAGAAGTGGAACGATGTACCATAGCCAATAGCCCAGTGAGCCGGCCAAGAAATTAACACTGGAAGTATAGGAAGGATCTCCCGTTTTCAAGAAGCGGATATCCTGTTCCACCCGTATATCTTGTCGGTTCACGAAGGTGCCGACCGTGGCACTGCTCGGGTCGCCCTTATCAATCTGCAACGCGTATTCAGGAGTCGTCAGCGTTTTATAGGAGTTGCTGCTCAAGTCGAAGTAGGTGAACTCCACGGGAGGGATCGAATAGCTGCCCTCGTAGCGTGGGATAGCCATGTACTCTACCGTGCGCACTCCCGTGAGTCCATTGGTAGTCACGTTCAA
>JAAYTC010000270.1 GCA_012518155.1 Bacteroidales bacterium
GCATGATCGATTCGATGGAATTTTCCCCCCGTTTCGAAAGTGGCTTCTCGTGGGATGATAACTTTATAAAAATGAGCAAAAATCACCTGATGCGAAAGTACATGCTCGAATTTATCAGCCAATTCGATGTTCAAGGATGGGAGGGTTCCGAAGAGCGTGGCAAAATCATCGTTTTTTACCAACCCTTCTATTCCGACCGGCCCGGTTGTTTCCACCAAAGGGAATTCATACAGGTTTTTCCAAATATCCTGCTTCACTCTCCGACTGATATAGGTGGAGCCATTATGTACCACGTGGAAATAGCTGAAGTAGCGCTTCCGTACTTTATTCTTCTTTCGTGTAACCGGATGGTGGGCTACCCGGTTTTTAGCAAGGGCCAGGCATGTATGGCTAAGCGGGCATTCGTTACAGTTAGGTTGCGATGGAGTACAAACCGTTGAACCGAAATCCATAAGGGCTTGGTTAAAACTGCCCGGATCTTCATCAGGCAGCAACGTTTGCGCGATCCGCGTTATGGTTTTTCTCCCTTTCGTGGAGTCGATGGGAGCCTCGATCGCGAAAAGGCGTGCTATAACGCGAAGTACGTTACCATCTACTGCCGCGTAAGGCTTATTGAACGCGATCGACGAAATGGCTGCAGCTGTATAATCGCCCACCCCTTTCAGCGACAGGATATCGGAGTGATTGGTCGGAAACTTCCCGTTAAACTGTTTCATGATCATTTTCGCGGCAGCGTGCATGTTTCGTGCCCGCGTGTAGTATCCCAGTCCCTGCCACATTTTCAACACCTCCTCCTCTTCAGCAGCAGCGAGCGACTCAACATCCGGAAAGCGACGCGTGAACCTCACGTAATAATCCCAACCTTGGGCCACGCGGGTTTGTTGTAGAATTACCTCCGAAACCCAGATCAGGTAGGGGTCTGTAGTGCCCCGCCAAGGCATCTCGCGTTTATTTTGTTGGTACCATTCTCGTAAATGGCGTGTAATGGGCGAATCGTTATTCGTTACCTTCATAATTTTCTCCGTTTGCATCGCGAATCTACATAAAAAGTTCATTCATCTAGATTATTTCTACGTGGGGGACGACAAAAACAATAAAATCATGAAAATTCATCTTATTTATTTTCAACGTTAAAAAAAAAGCTATATATTTGCAGTCCAAAATTTTACTAACCATTGTACGGTATTATTATTAATATTTAAAATAGAGATAAAAATGACTAAGGCAGACATTGTAAACGAGATTGCAAAAAATACCGGTGTCGACAAAGCATCGGTATTGGCAACGGTTGAATCATTCATGGAAGTGGTGAAGGATTCGTTAGCTAACAATGAAAACGTGTATTTAAGAGGCTTCGGAAGTTTCATCGTAAAGAGAAGAGCTCAAAAAACAGCACGTAATATTTCAAAGAATACTACCATCATTATTCCTGAGCACAATATACCTGCTTTCAAGCCGGCTAAAATATTCGTGGCCAAAGTAAAGGAAGCTAAGTTTTAATTTAAAAAATAGAGAAAATGCCAAGCGGAAAAAAAAGAAAACGGCATAAGATGTCTGTTCACAAGCGTAAGAAAAGATTGAGAAAAAACAGGCACAAGAAGAAGAAATAAGCCCATTACATTTTTTAGAGCCATATACAGGAACAAACTTAACGGGAACCACTTGGGCATTAAGTTTGTTCCTTGTATATAAGTAAGCGGAAACAGTTCAAGCGTGAACTTTATTTCTGTTGTGACGACAGAAACCGCGAAGTATTATTTAAATCATTAAAAACGAACAATTGTGACAAGCGAACTTGTTGTAGATGTTCAACGCAAAGAAATTACCATTGCTGTTCTTGAAGATAAAAAACTAGTAGAGTTACAGCAGGAGAGTCAAGACGAATCTTTCGCGGTTGGAAATATCTACATGGGCAGAGTAAAAAAACTGATGCCCGCCCTAAACGCTGCTTTTGTGAATGTGGGACATAAAAAGGACGCTTTTCTTCACTATTTGGATTTAGGGGTTGAATTCAACTCGATTCTGCATTTTCAGAAACTAGTTGAAGACAAAAAAAAGATCCTGCAGCTACAAAAAATGAAACTGCAGCCCGACATCGAAAAAGAGGGATCAATTACCGATGTATTGAAGGTGGGACAAGAGATTTTGGTTCAAATTGCCAAAGAGCCCATTTCCACGAAAGGGCCTCGGCTAACTGCCGAAATTTCTTTCGCGGGACGATTTATGGTATTGATACCCTTTATTAATCGCGTGTCGGTATCACAGAAGATTAAATCTCGCGAGGAACGTGCCCGATTACGCCAACTGGTTCAGAGCATCAAGCCGAAGAATTACGGCGTGATCATTCGTACGAATGCCGAAGGTAAAAGAGTGGCGGATCTCGACGCGGAATTAAAGGTACTGGTTAAACGATGGGAAGATAATATTGGCAAGATACAGAAAACAAAAGCACCATCGCTCATTTACGAGGAGACCGGACGGACGGTAGCGTTGTTACGCGATATATTTAGTCCCTCCTTCGAGCAGATTCATGTTAACGAACGTGATGTGTCGAAACAGATTGCCGACTATGTCAAGCTGATCGCACCGGAACGAAAAAACGTTGTACGAGAGTATAGAGGTGCACTACCCATCCTTGATAATTTTGGCGTCACGAAGCAAGTAAAATCACTCTTTGGAAAAACAGTGACGTTCAAAAATGGCGCGTACCTTATCATCGAGCATACCGAGGCATTGCACGTTATCGATGTTAACAGCGGTAATCGTAACCGATCGAAACTGGGCCAGGAAGAAAGTGCCTTTGAAGTAAACCTGGCTGCTGCCGAAGAGGTTGCCCGTCAATTACGACTAAGGGATATGGGAGGCATTATCGTTATCGACTTTATCGACATGAATAAAGGTGAGCATCGAAACAAATTGTACTCGAAGATGCAAGAGTTGATGTCGAAAGATCGTGCCAAGCATAACATTCTTCCATTGAGTAAATTCGGGATAATGCAGATTACACGACAGCGTGTACGCCCGGAGATGGAAGTTGCCAC
>JAAYTC010000034.1 GCA_012518155.1 Bacteroidales bacterium
ACGTTAATCCGCCCCAGCTCTCTACGGTAATCTGTTCCGGTCCTTCGTCAGCAGCTCTCTTCGCGTGTTTCGCAAATTGAGCTTTCCCTCGTGAATGATCTGTATCGGCGAGTTGTCGTTAAGCTTACCGTTAATGGAAACGTAGAAGTGGATCAATCGAGGGGCTCGTCCTCTTGTTTGGCCGCGAGGTTTTTGAGTCCCTTCACGGCCGGGGCGGTCAGCACGTCGCCATCGATTCCGAAGCGGGAACCGTGGCACGGGCAGTCCCACGACTTCTCTTCGTGGTTCCATACCAAGGTGCAGTAAAGGTGGGTGCACTTACTCTCGAGGATATGTGTTTTGCCGTGCACGTCTTTGTACATGGCCAGTTGATTCCCGTCGTAACTCACGACTTTTCCCTCGTCTCTTTCCAGATCGGCCAACGCGTTGAGTTTTTCTACCGTGAACGAATCTACCACCAGGTGCTTGATCACATCGACGTTCTCTTTTACCATCTGGCTGAAAGCGGCGACCGGCTTCACGCGGGAAGGCGAGAAAAGTTCCTTGTAAGGGCTATCGCCATCGGCAATAAGACCGCTCAACGTTTTGGCGGCGAGCGTGCCGAAGATCATTCCGTTGCCACTGTATCCCGTGGCGCAGTACACGTTGGAGGGGTTGCCCGGGAGGGGGCCGATGTATGGTAGCCCGTCCGCTGGCTCGTAGTATTGCGACGACCATTTGTAGGCCACCCGCTCGATATCGAAATAGCGGCTCACGTACTCTTCCAGTCTCTGGAAACATTCGTCGCTGTTTTCCACGTCGCCCGTCTTATGGTCTTCGCCCCCCACGATGAAGTACTCCTCGCCATCCACCTCGTGGGTACGGTAGTAATGGTACGCCTCCAGCATGTCGTATCCCAGCGTGCGCGGGTACGCGCCGTTTCTGAGTTTCAGCGCCATCGCGTAACTGCGGTAAGGCGCGTTCCGGAAGTGCATGATGTTCCTGCCAGGGGGGATATGGGTGGCGTAGATCAGGTGCTTGCCGTGGAGGGTGCCCCGGGTGGTGGATATCTTTAGCCCCTCTCCCTCTTTTACCGCTTCGGTCACGCGACATCCCTCGATGATCATTCCTCCCGAGTGGATAAACTCGGTCAACAGGCCTTTCACGTACTTCAGCGGGTGAAACTGGGCTTGCCCGGGGATCTCTACCACTTTGGTACAGGGGATACCAAACGGGTTTTCGGCCACCTCGTGCATCTCGATGCCCGCTTTCCTACTCCCTTCCACCAGGCTGTCGAGCTCTTTCTCCTGCTCGTCGTCCAACGAGAACAGGTAAGCGGAACGGGGTTCGTGGTCGCACTCGATGTCGTATGCCGAGACGTTGTGGCGGATGATTTCCAGCGCGTCCCGAGCGGCATCGGCTAACAGCCGGGCCTTATCTAATCCAAAATCGTTGATTACTTTGTCGTACGAGGTGTCGAAAAAATTGTTCAAGTGCGCCGTGGTGCCTCCCGTGGTTCCGAATCCCATGTTACGTGCCTCGGCGTATCTGTCGTGGCGGGTGGGGGGCAGTACCCGGGTTCAGAGAAATCTTTTGTCGATAAACTTGGAGTTCAGGAGGCGGGCGACTGCCATGTAGTTGGGTTTAAATACGACTTGATCTCCCACACGGTACTTTTTTGCACCCTCTTTGGTCTTGTTGCTCCCGATGTCTATCACCATCATATCGGAAGTGATCCCTACGAACCTGATATCGGGATCCAGTGCTTCGATGTCCTCCTTGTCCACGTCGAGCATGCCAAAGTCGAGGATCGCCTTGGTGCGGGTGGTATGTATATCTCGATCGCTAAAATTGGCCGTGTGCCCGATGTTGGCGTCGCTCAAGACACCGTCGGGTACGATCTTCTTTTTCTCCAGCTCGATGATGTTGGCACGGAACTCGAACGTGTCGGTCGACAGCTCCTTGAAACGCTCGTTTTTGAGGGGGCTTACGCCAAAAAAGGCCGCTTCACCAATTCGGAAGTGGTTTATATTGGGAGGAATCTTTCCCTGCTCGATCAACGGCAGGGTAATGGAGGAGCCGCCTGAGATAAATTTCAATTTTTTATTAAAACGTGCAGAAATAAGTTCCTTGTAGAGGGAGAGCTGAAGGAGCTTATCGTACGTGGGCTCCACCCCGTACATGCAACCCAGGTTTGATCCAATACCGATCACATCGATATAGGGGAGGTTGAACACCTTTTCATAAAACGAAATAAGATCCTCACGGTTGACCCCTTCGCGTAGTTCGCCCATTTCGATCATGATAATGACTTGATGCACCTTGCCTCTCTTTTCGGCTGCCTTGTTTAGTGCCTGAATGGTGCTTAGCGAACTATTCAGCGAGATGTCGGCGTATTGCACCACCTCGTCGGCATACGTCTCGGCCGGTGGCTTGATGTAGATGGTCCGCATGTTGGGGTTTACCGCCCGAAGGTTCCTCAGGCTGGTCAACCGGGAGTCGCCAATCGAGTTGATCTTGTTGATCACATCGTCGCTCAATATGTTCTTTAGGAACTCTTTATCCCCCGAGAAGACTTTAGTGACGAGGGCCCAATAGATATCATGTTCTTTTAAATAGTCGCTTAAATACCGGATGTTGTTTTTTATCTTTTCAGTCTGTATAATCAGTTCAGCCATGGTTATCTTTTTAATCTCATCTCCAGGTAAGGAGTGGTGAACCCAAAATTTTCGTAAAGTTGCCGGGCCATATTGTCCGCGTCGACGTGCAGGGCAATATCTCCTTCTGCTCGGTCGAGGGCACTCTTTAACAAACTCTTTCCCCATCCTCTTCCCCGCTTGTTTTTATCGGTCGCTATATACACCAAAATGTTCTCGGGGATATAGCCGCCCATGCCGGTTCTGTTTATTACCACTGCCCCTCTTATCGCTTCATCTTCCAGCAGCAACATGGTGAACCCGCCAAAGGAGGGTATTTCTCGCGTGGAGTAATCAATGGCTCTCTCTATCTGGTTTTTGGGATCCCCGTACTGTTGCAGGTTATCGTGAAGGAAATCTACTATCTCACTCTTTTGCTTCGCGCTTGGTTTTTTATCTACGTCAAAAATTTTTGTAGTCAACATACATTTTTTCGGTTTGTATATAGACAAAGAAGACGCGATTATGTTCACGAAAAATCGTTTTTTATGATTTTGTCAAGCCTGACAATCTGCAATGGATCATAAAACATTGTCTGCCGAACTATTTCGATAAGTGAACACCGAGATAAAACATGTTTTGGTTATGTTTAGCATGTAAATAGTCTTCAGTGAAATTTAATTGTAGTTGTAGTGCGAAATCTGAGTCGAGTGTTTTAATTAGATGCGCGTTATTGTTATTGAAGAGAATAGTTAATTTTAAACTGGCTTAGCGGTAACTGGAATCGCGCTTCGACTAAATTCATTCGTCACGCATCCCAGTACAAGGCTGATTCGTTGGATGCTTTTCTTGGGGATTTTCACCGGTTCATGCACCAGCCTACCATCGGGCGATTTTTTTTCGTTGGAACTGTAGCCGATCACGTGGTCTTTTCCACCGTCCTGCAGCCTTTTCGTGATGCCCAGATCTTTGGTCTCAATGTAATAGTTCCTTCCCCAAACGATAATGCTGGGATCTACCACTTGTTTAAGAATAAGTATCGATCCCGAAGGGTATTCGATCATACTGTCGCCATAATGACGGACGGCTGAGGTAGCATCTTGAAACAGGTCTCCTACATCTATCCATTCGCATTCATAAGGTGTTTCAGTTTTCACTTCATCGCTTTCCGCGGATGGAGCGCTATCCTTTGCCGTGCCATACGATAGAGGGATTTTCTTCGACGGCTTGAAGGGTTGATTAGGTTCCCTTACTTCCGAAATCTCAGATTGGTGACTGCTTATACGATTTAGTAATTCATTATGGTTTATTTCAAATGCTTTGCAAAGTTTTGCGGTGATTTTTTCAGAAGCATTTCTTTTTCCGCTTTTAATGGCATTAAGGTATTGAGGCTTAACGTCGATCCGAGATGCGATTTCATTGTAGGGAATGCCCTTGCTTTTCAAGGATTCGACCTGCTCAACAAACCACTCCTGTCGTATATTAGCTATATTTAACATAAAAATAATACAAAAAGGTGTCTTTTTGTTTGATTAGTGAATCATAATGAGTTATCTTTGTATCTTTCGATTTAGAAAGCGACGATAAAGATACAAAAATTTTAATTAGTGCCATATGAAAGAGATCTTAACTAAGCATGGGGAACGACGAGAATTGGCAAAGTTGTTCAATGTTAGCGAAGTAACTGTGAGGAATGCCTTAAAAGGCCGGACGAGAAGTGAGCTGTCGAGACGAATACGGGGCGCGGCTATACAAAGAGGGGGTGTTGAAATCCTATAAAGAAACATACGTATTCTCTACAGGTTTGACCCTATCTTGGGATGTAATTTAAGAAAAAAAGGTAACTTTGTAGGATCGATATTCCATACACGGAGAATTTCTGCTCTAATCACAGGAATATATCAACATGTTACAAAATGAAGTTTAATCGTAATTATATCTCAAAAACGAGTATGCAAAAAATCATTTCATTCTGCCTGATAGGACTTATCGGGTTGATATCAAATAATCTGTTGTCGCAACAAAATAACGAAGTCCCGAATATCCCGGACACCTACCGGCCGGATAATAAAATTTATCGGAATGGCTGGATCGACTTTAATAAAAATGGGAAAATGGATATTTACGAGAACCCCGAAGCTGATATAGAGGACCGGATTAACGACCTGCTGAGCCAAATGACATTGGAGGAGAAAACAAATCAAATGGTAACGCTCTATGGTTATGGAAGGGTGCTCGAGGATGCTCTGCCTACGCCTGAATGGAAAGATCGGCTTTGGAAAGATGGCATCGGGGCTATTGATGAGCATTTAAACGGATTTCGCCAGTGGGGTTTGCCCCCCTCCGATAACCCCTATGTTTGGCCTGCTTCGCGCCATGCTTGGGCACTGAACGAGGTTCAACGTTTCTTTATCGAGGAGACTCGCTTGGGTATTCCGGTGGATTTTACCAACGAGGGTATCCGAGGGGTGGAAAGCTTTAAGGCAACCAATTTTCCTACCCAACTGGGACTAGGGCATACCTGGAACCGCGAGCTAGTGGAGAAAGTGGGGTATATTACCGGGAAAGAGGGAAGGCTCTTGGGTTATACCAATATTTATGCTCCCATTCTCGACGTGGGGCGTGATCAGCGATGGGGCCGATACGAAGAAGTCTACGGAGAGAGTCCTTTTCTGGTAGCAGAGCTGGGAATTGCCATGGTAAACGGAATGCAAAAAGATTTTCAGGTGGCTTCCACCGGGAAGCATTACGCGGCGTATAGCAACAATAAAGGGGGACGTGAAGGGATGTCGAGGGTCGACCCGCAAATGTCGCCCCGGGAAGTGGAAAACGTGCATATGTATCCCTGGGAGCGTGTTATAAGAGAGGCCGATATGCTGGGTGTGATGAGCTCGTACAACGATTATGACGGGTTCCCGATTCAAAGCAGTTACTACTGGCTCACAACACGTCTCCGCGAAGAGATGGGGTTCAGGGGATACGTGGTGTCCGATAGCGACGCCGTGGAGTATCTTTATTCGAAGCATGGCACCGCGGCCGATATGAAAGAATCGGTTTATCAGTCGGTCATGGCTGGCCTAAATGTACGTTGTACCTTCCGATCGCCCGACTCTTACGTGTTGCCCTTACGCGATCTGGTAAGAGAGGAAGCTATTGATATGGAGATTATTGACGAGAGAGTGAGGGATGTATTGCGTGTGAAGTTCCTGGTGGGCCTTTTCGATCATCCTTACCAGGCCGACCTGAAAGAGGCCGACAGAGTGGTGAACTCCCTCGAGAATCAGGAAGTGGCACTGCAAGCCTCTCTGGAAAGTATCGTGCTGCTAAAAAATGATGATAACGCGTTACCCCTCGACAAGGATAAGGTACGGACTATCTCCGTCACGGGGCCGAATTCCGATGATGCATCGTACGCGTTGACCCATTACGGACCGCTTGCCGTGGAGGTGACTACCATGTTAGAAGGTATCCGTGAGAAGGTGGGACCTGAAGTAGAGGTACTCTATTCGAAAGGAGTCGATATTGTGGATGCAAACTGGCCCGACTCGGAGATAATTGACTACCCGATAACGGAAGAAGAACAGGCCGGAATAGACCGGGCGGTAGCCGACGCGAAAAAAAGTGATATAGCGGTTGTGGTGTTAGGGGGAAATGTACGGACGGCGGGAGAAAATAAATCGCGCACCTCGTTGGATTTGCCCGGCCGGCAACTGGACCTGTTAAAAGCGGTGCACGAGACCGGTACACCGGTCGTGTTGATTTTAATCAACGGGCGACCCCTCTCGATTAATTGGGCCGATCGGCATATACCGGCAATCATCGAGGCTTGGTACCCGGGATCGCAAGGGGGAACGGCTGTGGCGGAAGTGCTCTTTGGGGATTATAACCCGGGTGGGAAGCTTACCGTGACGTTCCCAAAGACCGTAGGGCAGATACCTTTTAATTTCCCAGCCAAACCGGCTTCGCAAGTGGACGGTGCACGGGGAATTGGCGCGGAAGGGAACCAAAGCCGGGTAAATGGCCCCCTCTACTCTTTTGGCCATGGGTTAAGCTACACCACGTTCGAGTACTCTGATTTGGAATTATCGGCACAGGATATCACGGAGAGTGATAGCGTAGTGGTAAGCTTTAACGTGAAAAATACCGGAGATCGAGCAGGCGATGAAGTCGTTCAGCTATACACCCGCGATGTATTGAGCTCCGTGACCACTTACGAGAAAAACCTACGCGGATTTGACAGGATACACCTGCAACCGGGGGAGGAAAAGCGAGTGGAGTTTACCATCCTGCCTCGCGATTTACTCCTTTTAAATGGTAACGATGAGTGGGTTGTTGAGCCGGGTGAATTCCGCGTTATGATCGGTGCCTCATCCGAAGATATTCGTCTATCAGACTCGTTTTTCGTGTTGGGTGAAGGGTTTGACAAGAGCCAAATAGTGGAAATACTTCCCGTCACTTCCACCCCGCAAACATCCATGGCGTTGAACGTGCTGGATGGGAATCCTGAAACTTCCTGGGAAGGACATCGGGGGTATAATCTCACGTTTCCCTTGGATGAGAATAAACCGCTCGACGAAGTGTCTATCACGTGGTTTGATGAGACAGACTTGCAATCGGTCTTCGAAATTCAGGTGTCCAGTGGAGGAGGACAATTTATCACCGTCTTTAAGGGATCTCCGCGGGATCTCAACAGGGAAAATAAATACTCGTTTAACGAGACTGCCGGAACGGATTTACGGATCAGGGTTGTTTCCGGAAAAGTAAATATCGCAGACGTAACGATCGAGCAATAAATCTTATCGCTGTTTTCTGACTCTCTCCCGCGTGCTGCAGAATCGGATACGCCTATCCGTACGGGGCTACAGAATCAAATACGCCTATCCGCACGTGTTTATACGGTAGCATCGTGTGAATGATGCTACCGGGGTGTTTTTACGTGCCCGCTTGGGGATACGAAGTTTTTCATGTAATTTTGTAGTTTGTTTAGGGAAAGGGCCAGAACCTGTTAGCGGAACCCGGACTCGTTTCCCTGTATGTAATAAACTCACAATTCAAATGATGACTTCCAACCAAATTCGCCAATCGTTTAAAGACTTTTTTCAATCGAAAGAGCACCGGATCGTGCCGTCCGCACCCATGGTGATCAAGGATGACCCCACGTTGATGTTTACCAACGCGGGAATGAACCAGTTTAAAGATATTATCCTGGGCAACGCGCCGATAAAATATCCCCGGGTGGCGGATTCACAGAAGTGTTTGCGCGTAAGCGGGAAACATAACGACTTGGAGGAGGTGGGCCACGATACTTACCACCATACCATGTTCGAGATGCTGGGAAACTGGTCGTTCGGTAATTATTTTAAAGAGGAGGCGATCGACTGGGCATGGGAGTACCTCACGGGGGTAATCAAACTCGACAAGGGTAGGTTGTACGCGTCTATCTTCGAGGGTTCGCCCGAGGAGAACTTGGAGCGGGACGATGAGGCGATCGCTTATTGGAAGAAATACTTGCCTGCCGAGCGGATCATCAACGGGAGTAAGGACGATAATTTCTGGGAAATGGGCGACACGGGGCCGTGCGGGCCTTGTTCGGAGATCCATGTCGACCTGCGTTCGGACGAGGAGCGTGCTAAGGTGGACGGCGCCTCCCTGGTGAATCAAGACCACCCGCAGGTGATCGAAATATGGAACCTGGTGTTTATGCAATATAACCGCAAGGCGGATGGTTCACTGGAGCCGCTGCCGGCGAAAGTGATCGACACGGGGATGGGCTTCGAGCGGCTTTGCATGGCCGTACAAGGGAAACTCTCGAACTACGATACCGACCTGTTTCAGCCGATCATTCAAAAAATCGCGGAGATAACAAACAATCGCTACGGGGTGGATCCGAAGAAGGACGTGGCGATGCGTGTGGTGGCGGATCACCTGAGGACCATCGCGTTCTCGATCACGGACGGGCAGTTGCCCTCGAACGCGAAGGCGGGGTATGTGATCCGGCGGATCCTACGCCGAGCGGTGCGTTACGGGTATACCTTCCTGGGAATGCACGACGCGTTTATCTACCGGCTTGTCCCCACGTTAATTGAGGTAATGGGAGAAGCTTATCCCGAACTTCCCGCGCAACAATCGCTTATCGAGAAGGTGATGAAGGAGGAAGAGGAGGCGTTCTTGCGTACCTTGGAGACCGGTATTCGCTTGCTGGAGAAAAATCTCCCAAAAGAAAAAGAGGGGGTGCTGAAAGGGGAAGTGGCTTTCCAACTGTACGACACGTTTGGCTTTCCGCTGGACCTGACCGAGCTGATTCTCAGGGAGCAGGGTATGTCGGTCGACTTGGAGGGCTTCAACCGTGAAATGCAGAAGCAGAAAGAGCGGGCGCGCAACGCGGCGGCCATGGAGACGGGCGACTGGACGAAGGTACACGAAGGTGAGCCGGAGTTTGTGGGGTATGACGAAACCGAGAGTACGACACGGATCCTGCGCTACCGCAAAGTGAAGCAGAAGAACAAACAGTATTTCCAACTGGTGCTGTCACGCTCGCCTTTTTACGCGGAGATGGGGGGACAAGTGGGCGATAGCGGATGGCTGACTAACGAGAGCGGCGAAACCATCGATATCTTTGATACCAAACGGGAAAACAACCTAGCGGTGCACCTGACTAATAAACTCCCGAGTAATCCCCTGGGGACATTCATCGCGCGGATCGATACTGAAAAGCGAACGGCCACAGAATGCAACCACTCGGCCACGCACTTGATGCACGAGGCGCTGCGTGAAGTGCTGGGGAATCACGTGGAGCAGAAGGGATCGTACGTGTCGCCGGAGCTGCTGCGGTTTGACTTCTCACACTTCCAGAAGATGACCCAAGAAGAGATCCGGGAGGTGGAACGGCGTGTCACGGCTAAAATACGAGAGAATTACCCGATCGAGGAGCATCGGCATGTTCCACTTGAAGAGGCGAAAGCGCAAGGGGCCATGGCACTGTTCGGCGAGAAGTATGGCGAGGATGTACGGACGGTACGGTTTGGGACTTCCATCGAGCTGTGCGGGGGAACGCATATCTCTTCCACCGGCCGCATCGGTACCTTCCGAATTTTCAGCGAGGGGGCCATCTCGGCGGGCGTGCGACGCGTGGAGGCGGTTACCGCGAAGGTGTGCGAGGCGTATCTCTACGCCATGGAGGACGCGCTGAAGGAGGTTCGTGGACTGCTCAATAACGTACCTGACGTGATGCAGGGTATCCACCGGTTGATAGCCGATAACGACGAAATGAAAAAAGAGATTCAGGTGTACGTGAAAGAGCGGACGGAACAGCTGAGGCAGCGGTTGATCGCCGACCGGAAGGAGGTCAACGGGATCACCCTCTTCCGACTGGTGCTTCCCATCGGTGCCCCGGAAGTGATAAAAGATATCGCGTACCAGCTGAAAGGGCAGTTCCCCGAGAAGATGTTGTTCGTGGGGGCGACGGCCGCGAATGGTAAACCTAACTTGACGGTGATGGTGAGCGACGACCTGGTGGCAGAAGGGTTCCACGCGGGAAACATGGTGCGGGAAGCGGCATAGGAGATCCAAGGGGGAGGGGGAGGACAACCTCACTTCGCTACCGCGGGTGGAAAGAATGCCGAAGGACTGAACGCGGCCGTGGAGGTGATTGTTAAGAAGCTCAAGGAGGGATGATCTTAAAATAGGCATCCTCCCTCCTAACGGGTACCCCATCCAACATTTATGGGCCTCATTCATAGCTATAATTGTAATAGTTGATGCATGCGAAACTTGAGTTTGAAATAATAAAGATCCATTTCAGCGCATCTAAACAGGGCCGAAATGGATCTGTTTTTTAAAATGATATAGACTATGAATCGATTTTTCTCGTTCACGAAATTATTTTTGATCGCTTTGGCGTGGATCCCTCTTTCAGTTCAAGGAACGGAGACTACACTTGGCGTGTCGGCTTATCCTGAAGCGTCGGCTTATCAAGAAGAGGTGCTGGCTTCTAAAGAAAAAGACGCGGCCCCGAGTGAATTAGTGGGAACACGGCCGGTAGATAAAGTAAATCCCTTTATCGGGACCACTAACTACGGGACAGCTAATCCTGGGCCGGTGATGCCCAACGGGATGATGTCGGTATCGCCCTTCAACGTCATGGGATCGTCAACGAACCGGTTCGACAAAGACAGCCAATGGTGGTCGACCCCCTATTCCCACGAGAATCGGTATTTCACGGGGTACTCGCACGTCAATCTGAGCGGGGTGGGGTGCCCGGAGCTGGGATCCTTGCTGTTGATGCCCACGGCGGGAGAGCTGAACGTGAACTACAGGGAATATGGCAGCGCGTACGGCGAGGAGACGGCTTCGCCGGGTTACTATTCCAATACGCTGACCAAATACAATATCAAAACGGAAGTAGCTGCCACCACCCGGAGTAGCATCGCCCGGTTCACTTTCCCCGAAGGGCAGGGGAATATATTGTTGAACCTCGGAGAGGGGCTTACCAACGAGTCGGGTGCTTGGATGCGCCGCGTAAGCGATACCGAGGTGGAAGGGATGAAGCTGCTGGGGACCTTTTGTTATAACCCTTGGGCGGTGTTCCCGATCTATTTCGTGATGCGAGTGAACAGGCAACCCGACGCGACCGGCTACTGGAAAATGCAGCGGGAGATGAGCGCGGAGGCTCAATGGGACGATACCAGCGGTACGAGGAAAATATATGATCGCTACGGGCGGGATATCGCGGGGGACGATATTGGCGCGTGGTTCACGTACGACTTGGACGAAGGGGAGACCGTGGAGGTGCAGATTGGCGTTTCGTTCGTAAGCGTCGAGAATGCTCGCCTGAACCTGGAGATGGAGCAGCCCGGGTTTGATTTCGAAAAAGTAATGGCCGATGCCCGAGAGGCCTGGAACGAGGCGCTCTCGAAAGCCATGGCGGCAGGAGGG
>JAAYTC010000271.1 GCA_012518155.1 Bacteroidales bacterium
CCTGGAAGCGAGAAACAAAGCACTTCAAACGCCTGATGCATTAACATGGGAAAAGGTTATCATCGCGGAAGTACCCGAACATGAAGCAAGTCCTCAAATGGTTGAACCAAATCGAATCATGGAGACCATACAACCGTATAGAATTGAACGCCTTAACGATAGCACCTACCTCGTGGATATGGGCAGATGCATCTCCGGCTGGTTCGAAATTACATTTCCGCCACTACAAGAATCCAGTGAAATTATAATGGAATACTCGGATCACCTAACCGAAAATGGAGAATTACGGGGCCAAGGGCAAATAGACAGGTATATTGCATCCGGGAATGGAACTGAACTGTTTAAAAATAAGTTCAATTATCACGGTTTTCAATATATAAAAATCTCGAATCTCGAAACGCCTCCTCGATTAGAGGATATAAAAGCCCATCTTATCCACACTAATTTTGAAACCACAGCTTCATTCGAGTGCTCGGACGACGATTTAAACCGTATTCACGACATGGTTTCATACACGCTGCGATGCGTCGGCCTGGGTGGGTATCTTGTCGATTGTCCTCAAATTGAGAGATTGGGATATGGAGGGGATGGAAACGCGTCAACCATCACCGCGCAAACGATGTTTAACATGGCCCCACTGTATAACAACTGGCTTCAAGCTTGGAGCGATGTGATTAGGGAAGATGGGAGTATGCCACACACGGCACCTAATCCTTATGCCGCCGGGGGAGGCCCCTACTGGTGCGGATTTATTATTTCCGCCACGTGGAACAGTTACCAGCATTATGGCGACGTTCGTTTGCTGAAGAAGTACTACCCGGTAATGCAAAAATGGTTGGGTTACGTGGACTATCATATGGTAAATGGTCTATTAAAACGATGGCTCGATACCGATTATAGGGCGTGGTATTTGGGTGATTGGGCTACACCGGATGGCATTGGCGATCCTAATCATTCCGATGAAAGATCGGTCGACTTGGTAAACAACTGTTACATAGCCGTCTGTTTTGATCAGATGACTAAAATCGCGAAGGTTTTAGGAAACAACGATGATGCTTATTATTACTCCGAACGCGGAGATCAATTAAAAGAAAAGATACAGGAAACTTTTTATGACCCGGCACGAGATTTGTATGCTACCGGATCACAAATAGATCTTATATTTCCCATGCTTGCCGGGGTAACACCCATGGAGCTATGCGACAAAGTGACCGACAAATTGCAGGAGACGACTGAAACCGAATTCAACGGACACCTAAATACGGGATTGGTTGGAATACCTGTAATGATGGAATGGGCAGCCACGGTGAGAGAACCCAACTTTATCTATTCCATGTTGAAAAAGAGAGCACACCCCGGCTATCTCTACATGTTGGACCGCGGGGCTACGACCACTTGGGAACATTGGGGAGGCCACAGAAGCCGAATTCACAATTGCTATAACGGGGTTGGGCAGTGGTTCTACCAGGTTGTAGGAGGGATTCGCTCCATCGACGGTGAGGTTGGATATCGGAAATTTCTGATTGACCCACAAATACCCGCCGGAGTTAATTGGGCCAAAACCAGCGTTGAAACACCCTACGGTACCATATCCGTTCATTGGGAGCTTTTAAGCGAAAAATTAGTCTTGAAAGTCGACGTGCCGGTTGGCTCAGCAGCAGAATTGGTTGTCCCCACCTCAACAACCCATCTCGCTATTAACAATAAAATAGCTCAAAATATATCAAGCCCTATTTCTTTGGAAAGTGGAAAATATGTTGTCGAATACTTCTTTCACTAAAAACAAAGAAAACAAATAAAAAACCAAACTCGAAAAATATGAATATCCTGAAGTATTTATTTCTAGTTATTTCCAGCTTTGTGGCTATCACAACTTTAGCGAGTCAGGATGAAAAATTGAGCATTGTCGTGATCGGGGCTCATCCTGACGATCCCGACTTAATGGCCGGAGACACTGCTATAAAGTACGCGAAATTAGGGCACAATGTTTTATTTGTATCCCTTACAAATGGCGATGCAGGTCATCAATCTGAAGGCGGTGGTGCGCTAACGAGAAGGCGACGTGCTGAAGCTGAAGAAGCGGGAAGACGATTTGGAGTCACATTGATGAAGTCCCCACCGGCACGGAAGAGCGATTAGAGTGGCTGAAAATCCAACGGAGAAGGCCGATTTTACCATCCGTGAAAGAATCCTTGATCAAACGGTATGGGGAAGATTTCGCCAACAACATTACAGATGCAGAGGCTTTTGAAATATGTGAATATGGGAAACAATCTAATGAATCCGAAATACGGGAACTTTTTCCCATGATTGAAAAAACAACTAAACCCCACAAAGAGAGTGAACACGTTATTTCAGTTCCATTAATGATACGGTCTGGAATACCATGTCGGCCTGGCTGCTTTCATAAAGGATACCAACGGTATTCTCATCAACCGATGTGATGCAGGAATAACCTCGGCCGTTGTATTCATCCAGTAAGATATGTTTATCCTCGGGCCAGGTATTCCCATCATCGCAAAAGAGGGAGTTATCGTATCATTATTCTTATCTAAAAAAAAATAAATTTGAGTATCTTTGGATTTTATTGGGTATAAAATAGGGCATTAATCCCCTTGCGCTTCCCGTGATGGGGCGAATATCTAATTCAAAAAGACAAATTCATTGTAGAACTTGGAGAAATTAAATCAAAAAACTGATAACCGCGATGAAAATCCTTTGTACCTATATTGCCTTGATACTGTTCCTTGGCCTTTCTTGTTCGAAATCTTCAAACACAACTATAACACGACTTTCTGAAGCATTGGGGCAGGGCTTTGTAACACCTCCCGACTCTATTCAGACCAGCGTTTACTGGTACTGGATTTCGGATCACATCTCAAAAGAAGGAGCGGTAAGAGACCTGCATGCCATGAAAGAAGCAGGGATCAA
>JAAYTC010000272.1 GCA_012518155.1 Bacteroidales bacterium
CGTCAGAGAAGGATCTCTCGGGTTAAAAAATATCAAGTGGGTAGATCGTAGCCCGTTCCACCCACTTGAGTTTTTTGATTATTTATACAAACTATTTTGGACTAAATTTGGATTTGCATCCAGTTCATTTTGTGGAATTGGAAAAACATAATGTTTATCTTCGACAGTAAACTTTGTAATCCTTTTTTTCATCAGATCCATTCGCTTCATGTCGAACCACGCGTGGCCTTCTCCACAAAGTTCCCAAAGCCTTTCTTGGAAGATTGCTTCACGAAGGGATTCTTTTGTATAATTGGAAGACACTAGAGGTGCGAGGCCGGCTCGAGCTCTCACTCTATTTATTCCACTCACGGCGTTAACACTGGGGCCGTTTGCCTCGTTTTCTGCTTCTGAATGCATCAGAAGCAGATCGGAGAACCGGGTTATATAAAAATTCAACGCGTAATCGGCCGTTCCGGAACCCACGTCGTTCCTATCTATATACTTATTGTAGTGTGGGATTGATATGTTACCCGGGTACGTCCACGTGATATTAGGATTATTTATTCCCTGGTACGACAACACAAACGTTTTTTCTCTTCTGTTGTCGGTTGTTGCCATGCTATTAAAGAAATCCACTTCCACGGCTACTGACGACCACCCATCATGCCTGATTTGATCGCCGCTCCTGATACCGGTAAAAGTTGGCCAATCCCATCCCGCTCCCATATTGCTTTCGTATTCTACGCTGAATATGTATTCACTGCCGTGTTCATTTTCCAACAGGAACACCCTTTCGTAATCCTCTTCAAGGTCGTAGCCATATGATGAGTTGTCGATAACCGTTTTTGCCTCTTGTGCTGCTTTGCTCCAGTATTCGGTTTTTAACCAGGGTTTCCCCGCGTAAGAAATATATGCTTTCACCAGTATAGTCTGTGCAGCACCGGCGGTTGCTCTTCCCACATCTGCTCCTGTGTTTTTAGCTCTTAAGTTACTTTTCGCGAATTCTAAGTCCGAAAATATCTGAGCCCAAACAGCCTCGCTTGTCCCCTCGTTTGAGACCTCTATTTCCGACATGTTCTCTTCGGTCTTGAGAGGAACGTTGTCAAAGAAGCGAATCAGGTAAAGATAAGCCACTCCTCTCAGAAATCGAGTTTCCGCGATAATCTGCTCTTTTAGCCCGGGAGTAGTGAAATCGATATTATCGACATACGACAATACCGTGTTTGCACGATTTACCATCACGTATAATTGCGACCAGATTTGATAAAATCCGGTGGATGACGTGCTCCATGTAAATTGATCCATTTCGGTACGCCAAGCTTCTCCCGAGTTATTGGGCCATGTTGCTTCGCCCGGGTACTCCGCTGCTAAAATAATTTGACGTTTAAAGCTATTGGCGTTATTCATCGCGTTATACACGGAGGTAAGTGCAGCGATTCCATCTTGTTCCGTTTTATAAAAATTCAAGGGAGTGATACTGCTGTACACTTTCTCCTCCAGGAAACTGTTATGGCAACTATAAATGACAAAAAGAGTCATTAAAGCCACTGTTATTTGTTTTATTTTCATTGTCGTTGCATTTAATTAATTGTGGTCCTTAAAAAGTTGCATTCACCCCGAACAACATGCTTTTAGCGGCAGGGTAGGAGTTATAATCAACC
>JAAYTC010000273.1 GCA_012518155.1 Bacteroidales bacterium
CGTGTGGAGAGCGCGTGCAGGCGAAAAAAAGAAAAAGCAGGAAAGAGAAACCGCGGGAAACTTTGTCCTTCCCACGAATAATCGTACTTTTGATCCCTTATTGCACCGATATGCCCACCATTACCCTTACCCGTTGCCCCGCCTGCGGCAACCCCGATATACAGGAAGCGTTTCACGCGATAGATCACTTCTCGAGCGGGGAGTCGTTTCCCCTTTTCGACTGCCCCCATTGCAGTCTCCGCTTCACCAACGGCTTTCCCCCGGAAGAGGCCATCGGCCGATATTACGATTCGCCAGATTATATCTCCCACTCCGACACCGACGAGGGATGGGTTAACAAGTTGTATCACTTGGCCAGACGCTACATGCTCAAGCGCAAGCTCCGGATGGTGCGCAAGCATATGCCGCCTACCGAAAAACAACCATCCGCGGGCAACCCCACCGGATCGACCCGTGGCGACAACCTTCCCGTGAGACGAGGAGAATCTCCTCGGTTGTTGGATATGGGGTGCGGCACGGGCTATTTCCTAAACGCGGCAAAAGAGGAGGGGTACGCTGTAACAGGCATCGAAAAGGACGCGAAGGCGAGGGAGTACGCGGTCCATCGCTTTGGGCTACCGGTGATGGGGGAAGAAAGTTTCTGGAACCTGACAAGCGAATCGTTCGAGGCGGTCACCCTCTGGCACGTGCTGGAGCACTTGGAAAAATTGGAGCAAAGCATCGCTAAGGTGAGGGAAGTACTGGTGAAGGGGGGAGTCGCCGTGATCGCGGTACCCAATTACTGCTCCTTCGACGCCGCGTTCTACAAAGCATACTGGGCAGCGTACGACGTGCCCCGCCACCTGTGGCATTTCTCCCCCCCTGCCCTCGAGCAGCTGTTGAAAAAGCAGGGACTCACGGTGGTCCAAAAACGGCCCATGCCCTTCGACGCGTTCTACATCTCGCTGCTGAGCGAGCGATACAAGAAAAGCCGACTCTTGACACGCTATAGCAGGGCGTTCCTGATAGGACTATCCGGCTTTATAGCCGCCCTGTTTCGACCAGAAAAAGCGAGCTCCATCGTCTACATCGCCCGAAAAGAAGGGAATGAACGGTCGTCGTACGCCCACAACAACGATCAGCGGGCGGAAGATTCACCGCGGAAATTTGCCTCGCCCGCCGAATAATGCTATTTTTACAGCCAATACATGCAGGACTCACTTAATCGATATGGGCCCATGGGAAAAAGAAAAAAACCGATTCAATTCAACGACAAGCGCCTCTTCTACACCATCCAAGAAGTGGCCGACCACTTCGCGGTGAACGTCTCGCTGCTGCGATTCTGGGAGAAGGAGTTCGATACCATCCGTCCCCGGAAAACGCCGGGCGGCACCCGCCAGTACACCCGAGAGGATATCCAGCAGGTGGAGGTGGTGTATCACCTCGTGAAAGAGAAAGGGATGACCTTAGAGGGGGCACGGCAAACGTTGAAGACGAAAAAGGACGACCAGACCCGGCGCGTGGAAGCGGTGGCCCGCTTGAACGAGATAAAGAAGGAGTTGCTGCTCTTGGAGGAGGAGTTCGACCAGCTGCACGAGCGACAAAAATATTCATCTGCTAAAACCGAAGAGTAATGAGAAAACTGTTATTTCCCCTGTTCCTTCTTCTCGCGGCATGCACCTTTGCACAAAAAGAGGCTTCGGCACGCGGGGAGAAAACACTCATGCCTCAAGATGGCATTTTGTTAGCCGGGGACGAAGCCCCGTTGAAAGTGGGTGCCGAGCGGCTCGAGGAGTACCTTCCCCTGCTGGAAGGGCAACGTGTGGCGGTGATGAGCAACCAGACGGGCATGGTGGGCGATATTCACCTGGTGGACGTGCTCGTGAATCACCGCGCCAACGTGGTGGGCATCTTCTCGCCCGAGCACGGGTTTAGAGGTACCGCCGACGCGGGCGAACACGTGAGCAGTTCCATCGACGAGAAAACAGGAATACCCATCTGGTCGCTCTACGGAAGCGGGGGCGGCAAACCCTCCGCTCGGCAGATGGAAGAGTTCGACGTGCTGCTGTTCGATCTGCAGGACGTGGGGCTCCGCTTCTACACCTATTACGCCAGCATGGCCCGGCTAATGGACGCGTGCGCCGAGCACGGCAAACAGATGATCGTACTGGATCGGCCCAACCCCAACGGATTTTACGTGGACGGTCCCCTACTCGACATGAAACATAAGTCGGGCGTGGGATGGCTCCCCATCCCGGTGGTGCACGGCATGACCTTAGGGGAGCTGGCATTGATGATCAACGGCGAAAAGTGGTTGCCCGAAGGACGAGTATGCGACCTCACCGTGGTATCCTGCGAGAACTACTCCCGCCAAACTCGCTACGAGCTGCCCATCGCTCCCTCACCCAACCTACCCACGGTTCAGTCGATCTACCTCTACCCCTCCACCTGCCTTTTCGAGGGAACCGTGATGAGCCTGGGACGCGGCACCCCGTTCCCTTTTGAAGCATACGGGCATCCCGACTACACGGGATCGGACTTCTCTTTTACTCCTCGCAGCGTACCCGGTGCCAAAAACCCGCCCTTGCTGAATAAATTGTGCCACGGGGTGGATCTTCGGAACGTCCCACACGAGCAGATCTGGGAAAACGGGTTCGACCTCTCGTACGTGATCGACGCGTATCATAATCTAAATATCGGCAATAAATTCTTCACCTCTTTCTTCGAAAAACTGGTCGGCGTTGACTACATCCGCCAAGATATCATGGCCGGAAAGTCGGCCGACGCCATCAAGGCCAAATGGACAGGCGACGTGGAGAACTTCAAGAAGCAAAGAGAACCTTATTTGATCTACGACGAGTAAACCCCATTGATAGGTTTGCTTTAATATTCCGCGGTGTTTTCTCTGTATCGTCTTGATTTCACCCTATTTCACCCCCCCTATTTCGTCCTTGGTAATATCCTATTTCGTCTTTTTTCTCCCGATCCTTGGATGGTCTTTCTCTGGTTCCCCTCCGATACCTCTACGTATTCTCACCGTAGCCCCTCCGTAGCCTCCTTATAAATTATCGGAGGGGATAAGTAGAGATCCCGCGTTACCTACGGTTCATCACCAGCCCATTCCTTTCCCATTCCTAACGAAGGAAGTGCCTGCAACGCTGTCCCCATTCACCGGCGGCCTGAATATCCAATCGTTAAATACCCTATACCAAATAGTTTTTGTATTTTTGCATATTAAAGCAAATCACGAAAATTAAATGACTCAAGTCGGGTTAAGAGGGGCGACAAATGCTTTTGCCTTGACTCGGCAAATGTTGACAATCAAAAAAACGGCCAATCAATGGAAATTGCAAGCAAATACAACCCCGCGGAGGTAGAGGAGAAGTGGTATAAATACTGGATGGACAACAAGCTGTTCCATTCCAAACCGGACGACCGTGAACCGTTCACCATCGTTATTCCTCCACCGAATGTCACCGGCGTGCTCCACATGGGACACATGCTCAACAACACCATCCAGGACGTGTTGGTGCGGCGAGCCCGCATGCAGGGAAAGAATGCTTGCTGGGTACCGGGTACCGACCACGCCTCGATCGCGACCGAAGCAAAGGTGGTGGACCGGCTGGCGTCGCGGGGCGTGAAGAAGAGCGACCTCTCGAGGGAGGAGTTTTTGGAGCACGCGTGGGACTGGACACGGGAGCACGGGGGGATTATCCTCGAGCAGCTGAAGAAGCTGGGGGCGTCGTGCGACTGGGACCGGACGGCGTTTACCATGGACGAGACCCGTTCCGAGAGTGTACTGAAGGTGTTTCGCGACCTGCACGAGAAAGGACTTATCTACCGCGGCGTGCGGATGGTGAACTGGGATCCCAAGGCACTCACGGCGCTGTCGGACGAGGAGGTGATCCACAAGGAGGTGAACGGCAAGCTGTACTACCTGAAATATAAAGTGGAAGGCGATCCCGACGGGACGTACGCGCTGGTCGCCACTACCCGCCCGGAGACCATCATGGGGGATACAGCGATGTGCATCCACCCCGACGATCCCAAAAACGCGCACCTGAAAGGGAAGAAGGTGATCGTGCCGCTGGTCGGCCGGGCCATTCCCGTGATCGAAGACGACTACGTGGACATCGAATTCGGGACGGGTTGCCTGAAGGTGACGCCGGCACACGACGCGAACGACTACGTGCTGGGCGAGAAGTACAACCTCTCCTCGATCGATATTTTTAACGACGACGGCACGCTCAACGAGCACGGTATCCACTACGCGGGGATGGACCGGTTCGAGGTACGAAAGCAGATAGAGAAAGATTTGGAAGCGGCGGGGCTGCTCGAGAAGACAGAGCCTTACACCAACAACGTGGGGTTCTCGGAGCGGACCGACGCCATCATCGAGCCAAAACTCTCGATGCAGTGGTTCCTGAAGATGGACGGGCTGGCCCAACCGGCCACCGAGGCGGTAGAGAACAATACCATCCGCTTTCACCCGGAGAAGTACAAGAACATGTACCGCCACTGGATGGAGAACATCAAAGATTGGTGCATCAGTCGCCAGTTGTGGTGGGGACACCGCATCCCGGCTTACTTCCTGCCCAAAGGAGGGTACGTGGTGGCGTTAACACCCGAAGAGGCACTCGAGAAGGCGAAAGCCAAGGTGGATTACCCGATCACGATGGACGACCTGAAGCAGGACGAGGACGTGCTGGACACGTGGTTCTCGTCGTGGCTCTGGCCCCTCTCGGTGTTCGACGGCATTAACCGCCCCGATAACGAGGAGATCAATTACTACTACCCCACGAACGACCTGGTGACGGCGCCCGAGATCATCTTCTTCTGGGTGGCCCGCATGATCATGGCGGGGTACGAGTACCGGGGCGAACCTGCTTTCCGCAATGTATATTTCACGGGGATCGTGCGCGATAAACTGGGCCGCAAGATGTCGAAATCATTAGGCAACTCGCCCGACCCGATCGAGCTGATGGAGAAGTACGGGGCGGACGGCGTGCGGATGGGGATGCTTTTGACCTCCCCCGCGGGGAACGACCTGCCTTTTGACAAGTCGGTCTGCGAGCAGGGACGTAATTTTAACAACAAGATATGGAACGCATTCCGACTGATTAAGGGCTGGAAAACTGACGATAGTATTTCTCAACCGGAGACGGCGGCGATCGCGGTGGAGTGGTTTCAAAACAAGCTTTCGGAGACCGTGGCGGAGGTGGACGACCTCTTCTCGAAGTACCGTCTCTCGGAGGCCCTGATGGTGCTCTACAAGTTTTTCTGGGACGAGTTCTCGGCGTGGTACTTGGAGATGATCAAACCCGACTACCAGCAGCCCATCGACACCCAAACGTACGAGGCGACCTTGGGTTTCTTCGACGCGCTGATGCGGTTGCTGCACCCCTTTATGCCGTTTATCACCGAAGAGTTGTGGCAGGCACTTTATCCCCGGGGTAAAGGCGAGAGCATCATGACCGTGTTGCAGCCGGGAGCGGATAAGGTCGATAAAAAGTTGCTGGGCGACTTCGAAACGCTCAAGGAGGTGGTCTCGGGCGTACGTACCGTCCGATTGGAGAAAAACATCCCTAACAAGGAGAAGCTGGAGCTGCATGTGACCGGGGGGCACAACGACCGCTTTAATAGCGTGATCGCCAAGATGTGCCAGTTATCCTCCATCTTGTCTGTTTCTGAAAAACAACCCGGTGCGGCGGGGTTCTTCGCGGGAACCACCGAATACAGCGTGCCGCTGGAGGATAAGGTGGACAAGGAGGCGGAGCTGGAGAAACTGCGCACGGAGTTGGGTTACGCCGAGGGGTTCTTGCAGTCGGTCCTAAAGAAACTAAGCAACGAGCGGTTCGTTCAGAACGCGAAGCCCGAGATCGTGGAGAACGAGCGAAAGAAACAGGCGGACGCCGAGAGCAAGATCGCCCAGCTGAAAGAGAGCATCGCGGCGCTCGAATTATAAGTACCGCCTTGTTTATGCAGTGGGAGGGAGTACTCTCAAAATATATTCCCTGAAAGGACATTATTGGTGAAGCGCTCCGCCACCCACTATTCGCCCGAACCTCGTGAGAACTACACCGAAATTGACGTTGAAAACGATATTGTATGAATCCCTTGATTTCCTATATTTCCGAGCGATTGGACGAGAAGATCGTGGCATCGAAGCCGGTATCCGGCGGCAGCATCTCGTCGGCCTACCGGTTAGACACCGCCACGAGATCCTACTTCCTGAAGGTGAACCACGGGCCGGCCGCGCTGAAGATGTTCCACGCGGAACAAAAGGGGTTACAAGCTATAGAAGATACGGGGACCATCTCGGTGCCGCGCATGCACCTGGTGGATTCGGCCAACGGTCAAGCTTTCCTCTTGATGGATCACGTGGAGAGCAAACGCCCCGACGCGGGGGACTACCAAAGGTTGGGCAGGGGACTGGCGCAATTGCATCAAACGGTGCATTCCGAGTTTGGTTTCAGGGATGACAACTTCATCGGAAGCCTGCCGCAGAGCAATCGAGTTCATACCGACTGGTCGGAATTCTACTGGCTGGAACGGATCTGGCCCCAACTTGAAATGGCACTTCAAAAGGGGTTGTTAGCCGAGAAAATGATCCCCTCGGAAGAGAAGGCGATCGGTTTTTTCTCCCGGGAGTTCGGCGACGTGAAGCCGGTATTACTGCACGGCGACCTTTGGGGAGGTAATTACCTGATCGCAATGGACGGAACGCCCTACCTGATCGACCCTGCCACCTACTACGGCCACTCCGTGGTGGACATCGCCATGAGCCACCTTTTCGGCGGGTTCGGGTCAGCCTTTTACGACGCCTACCACGACCAGATTCCCAAAGTGAGCAACCACGACATGCAAATCGATCTGTACCAACTCTACTTCTTGCTGGTACACCTGAACCTTTTCGGCAGCGGCTACTACTCCTCCGTCGCCTCTATCCTGAAACGCTATTTTTGAGGGGCCCCCCTCTTGCTGGTGTTCGAGCATCATTTTTAGCTCGTACATGCGCTTAATTGAATAACTACGCATGTTTCTATAATAGCAGAAAAAAGAATGAATATTTTGCGTGAATACCAATAGTTGGTATATTTGCAAAACGCATGGTTGACATTTCACTCGATATGCACCGTGTTTATCAAAAGAAAAAATTATAGCAACTATGGCAAAAAACACTTCAATATTGCTCGGAGAATATTTTGACAATTTTATAACAGAACAAGTCAAGTCAGGGAAATTCGTGTCGGCAAGCGAAGTCGTGAGAGCTGCTTTACGTTTATTTGAACATCAAGAAAATAAAACAAAACTGTTGGTAACCGAACTGAAAGCAGGCGAGGAATCAGGAATGATCTCAAATTTCGACAAAGATAAGGCGCTCTCCCAACTTCACGCTAAGCACTTACAAAATGATATTTGAGATAAGTGAAAAAGCATTCGAGGATATCGAGAGTATTTGGTTATATACACTCGAAACTTGGTCTGTTGAACAAGCTGACCGATATTATAACCTGATCTTCGACGAAATAGAACTTATCACCAAATATCCCCTTTCGGGAAAGGATTTTTCTCATGTTCGGAAGAACTACCGATGTGCCAAAGTAAAATCTCATTTGATATTTTATAAATACATAAAATCGGAGGAGATAGTGGAAATCATTAGAATACTGCACCAGAGTATGGATATTGAGGACCGACTAAACATGTAAATACCAACAATCTCTCCATATGAAAACAATTAACCGGATCATTCGAAAAACAATTATTCTCTTCACATTCTACCGATACTTCATGTGGGTTTCCCTCTTAATGAACGCGGGGTGCGCGTATTTTCTATGGAAAAATGGGATGAGTGCGTACGCTACCCTCTTCTGGTTGAAGATATTCTCGATGGGGGCTTCACTGTACCTCGTAAACGACTTTAGGAAACAGGAGTATTTCTATTTTTACAACTTCGGACTCTCCAAAAAAATGCTTTGGATCACCACCCTCTCGTTCGATTTAGTCTTGTTCTTTGTATTCATAATTTTAGCTTACCAACTGCGATGAAACAAGAAAAAACGGCAATAGATGCTCCATTGGCAACGAGCAATTTTAATCTTCCGGAAGGCACGAAGCACAGGATGGAAATCAGCGGCGTTCGCTTGCTATTCGGGGAAAGGCTGATATTGTCGGACGTGTACCTTAAAATTGAAACCGGGGAAGTAGTAGGGTTGTTGGGACGGAACGGGTGTGGAAAATCCTCCTTAATGCAGGGGGTTTACGGTACGCTGCCATGCGAAAAATCGGTTAGCATCGACGATATACATTTCCACGAAGTATACAAGCATCCCCATTTAGCGCGCTACCTCCCCCAGCATGGTTTTATCCCAAAATGGCTCACTCTAAATCAAGTATTTAGAGATTTTGGCGTAGAATTGGCTCCATTCGTGGAACTGTTCCCTGAATTCCAAGGGAGGAGAGGATCAACGATCAGCCAACTTTCCGGGGGAATGTACCGGATGGTGGAACTCTATGTAATCTTGAAATCCGACACCCGCTTTGTCTTTCTTGACGAACCGTTCACCCACATCAGCCCTATTCAGATCCAAACGATAAAATCGTTGATCCACGATGAGCGTGGACGTAAAGGCATATTAATCACCGATCACCTTCATTCTCATATCCATGATTGTTGCGACAGCGTCTACCTCCTTCAAGAGGGGAAAACTTCGATCATCAACGAAAAAAA